>SCTP01000317.1 GCA_004322325.1 Gammaproteobacteria bacterium
ACGACGCTCTTCCGATCTTAGTGTTTATTTAAAATATGAAGACAATTTTGAGAAATTGCATGCGCACGTTTTCCATGTCCAGCGACATCGATAAGGCATAATAACAGTTGTTCATTAAATTCTTTTGCCCACGTTAAATCTCCTGAAACTACCTGTCCTGGATAAGGGAGAATATTCATTGCATAATTAACTTTTCCCATGTAACCACTTCCTGGCAACGATAATAGTTCCTTCCCCAAATTTAGAATCAATACTTAATTCATCCGCCATACGTTTAACCGCTGGTAACCCAAGCCCTAACGTATTACGTGTGCTAAAGTGATCTTCCATAGCACGACCTATATCCTTAATCCCGGGACCCCTATCTTTGGCACAAATTTCTATACCTCTTTTTTTATCATTCTTAATGGCCGCTAAAGTAATCTCTCCACTTTTAGCATGGTAAAGAATATTTTTGGCAAGCTCAGAAACTATAGTTGCAATAACATTTTGCATTCCTTGAGTAAAGCCAATTTTCTTTGTCATAGAAGTAGAGGTAAGCACCGCACGGGCCACATCCAATTCATTATTAATTTTAAATACCGTCGTATTATGAATGTTATCTGATAACATATTTAAGACCCTATCTCAGTTACTTTAAGCTGCTCTAAAAAACGAATGGCTAATTTTAAATTAAGAAACGTATTCACCCTGTTAAAATTTAGGCCAGTAAATTCCTGTAATGCTGCAGTAACAGTGGGCTGTAATCCGATTATCACGGTTTCTTTGCCCAAAAGCCGTATCATTTTGCAAAGTTCAATAATCGCCTGAAAGTTTAAACTATCAATTAGTTTGACCGATGAAAAATCTATAATCACACCTTTTATGGTGGAATTTACAATGCGTTTTAACAATTGCACCCTAAGTTGTTCTAGGTAGGCATCATATAAATCATATTTGATAGGTATGATTAAACATTTCTTAATCTCAAAAATAATAATGTCAAATTCACAATCATAAGATTTCATAGGTTTCTTCTTTTTCTTTATTTTTATTCGTATGATTTTCTTTAATTGTCATATTGACGATCTCTAAACCGAGCTTCAAGGCATTACGCAAATTAGAAGTGGTATTAATCCCTTCAAGATCTACCCCGACTTCTACTAAAGTTTGGGCAACTTCTGGCGATAGGCCTGATAGGATACAAGTATTACCAAGGAGTTTAGCGGATCTGACAATTTTTATTAAATGATTAGCCACGCTGCTATCAACATTGGCTACACCCACGATATCAATTATAGATACGGGAGATGAGGTTTGTACTGTCCGTTTTAATAATTCCTCCATCATATTCTGGGAGCGGATTGAATCTAACACGCCAACGATGGGTAGCAGTAAAATCCCTTCCCATAGTTGAATTGTCGGAGTAGAAAGTTGTATAAGGGTATTAGTTTGTTCTTCTAATATTTTATTATTAGCTTCTGTATACGCAACGCAAGTAGCGCCATTATCTAACATTATCAATCGTTTTATAGCCTCTGCGATGGCTTTCTTTTCC
>SCTP01000318.1 GCA_004322325.1 Gammaproteobacteria bacterium
TATCGCCATTGATGCAAAATTTCCTTTAGAAAATTTTCGCCTTCTTGCTGATTCTTCTTTACATCAAGTAGAAAGGCAACAAGCGGAACGACAGTTTAAGCTGGACGTTCGTAAACATATTCAAGACATTGCTGATAAATATATTATTCCGGGTGAAACAGCGGATGGAGCGGTGATGTTTATTCCTGCTGAAGCGATTTTTGCGGAGATTCATGCGCATCATGTGGATTTGGTGGAAACAGCGCATCAAGCTAAAGTATGGATGGTTTCACCGACGACCATGATGGCTATTCTCACGACAGCGCGAGCAGTATTAAAAGATGCCGCAACGCGTAAGCACATGCATGAGATTCAGAAGCATTTGCATCTGCTATCAGAGGATTTTGCACGGTTTCAAGCTCGGATGGATAATTTAGCGAAACACGTCACGCAAGTGCATACGGATGTCGAGCAAGTGCATGTTTCATCGAAGAAAATTATGCAGCGGTTTGGGCAGATTGAGCAGGTGGAGTTGGAGGAGATAGGATAGAGCCCTTGTAACCCAACCCATCTTAAGCTATAATGTTACATGTAACGTTAAATAAGGCTAGATGATTATGCCAAAAAGCACTGCTATGAGGGTACAAAAGCACCGTAATGCTTTACGCGCAGCAGGATTACGCCCTATTCAAATTTGGGTACCAGATACGCGGCGGAGAGGATTTAAAGCAGAATGTCATCGCCAATCAGCATTATTACAAGATGACCATCAAGAAAAAGATATTCTTGAATGGATAAGCGCCGTATCTGACAATAAAGGATGGGTATGAAAAGAGGTGATATTGTTGCCGTTTCGTTACCGGGTGATTATGGCAAACCACGTCCCGCGTTAGTGATCCAATCTAATTTATTTGATATACATCCTTCTGTTACTATCTTGCCTATTACCACCGAACTAAGAGAGGCTCCTTTGTTTCGTATTGATATTGAACCGACTAAAGAAAATGGCCTTCTCAAACGCTCACAGATCATGGTAGATAAAACACATACCATACAGCGAGAAAAGTTAAAAGCACGTTTTGGGAAAGTAGATGATATATTGATGCTAACGGTCAATCGCGCCTTAGCCATGTTTCTTGGATTTGGCTCCTGACCATTCCTGCATCTATTCCGTTTTAGTCTTGACTATTCCGGAAGGCGTGTCATAATAGTCAAATGAAACGTTACCTTCAGACCCACATCGAGCAAGACCTTCCCAGCAAAATCGTACTGCTTACCGGTCAGTCACTTTTTACCGCAGGCAAAAAAAATTCAATTAGTGAAAGAATTATCACGTGAGAAAACTTATCCAGATGGATTGGAAATACGTTCGTTGGTTCCGTGGCTTGCTCATTTGAAGATTTAATAAAAAAGATATTTCGAATATTTTATTGTGTTGGTAGTAACAAACCTCTATGCTCCATTACTTCTTTTATTTCTCCAGGTTTACTCGGCGCAAAGAAACCTCTCTTCGCATAAAATACCCTATAAAGCTGAGAATTTTTTGGGTGTTGATTGTCTTTTGATTTGATTCCTAATGCTTTTTCAAATAACTCCCGACTTTTTTGTTGTCCCATTAATTCTGATTTTAATAGCTGTTTATACATATCATCTTTATATTTTATAGCACGTGTAAGAAGTTTATCATCAGCCTTATTTTCGGCTAAGCGGTTAAACAAATAATTCATCTCTATTTCTTCTAATTTTTTTCTTATTTTCTTTACCGTTTTTGAAGCAAATAACCCTCTTTTAGCATGAAAAAGTTGAGATAAAGCCGTATCTGGATTACCATTTGCATCTACACTAATAGCTTTTTCTGCTAATTTAATTTTATCTTCTGGACTCTTAATCGTTTTTAATGCCTCTAAAAAGGCAATATATAAGTCATCTTTTTGAAATTTATATTCATTTATTTGCTCTGGTGTTAACAGAGGGTGATATTCTTTGTTTAATAATTCTGTAAAAAAGCTATCTACCTCCATTCTCTCCATATTCTCATTTAATTTTTTTGCAGTAATACGTGTAGTAGAATTGAAGTCTAAGCATTTTCCAATCAGTGAAGCAAAACGACCACCATCAACACCATGCAGACTTACAACACCATCTGAATTTAATCTTACATAACCCATATCACAAGCCACTCTCCCAAGAGCCCAAATATCTCGAGAATATTCAGCAGGAAGCTTTTCTCCCAGACCTAATCCTATTAATAATTCTGGTGCTAGATATTCAGGAGTACCATTAACATATTGCATAGTCCCCATCTTAGTAGCTAACCCAAAATCACATAATTTGATATTTATTTTACCGTTATTCTGTTGTTTTGCTAAAATATTATCAGGCTTTACGTCACAATGAACGATGTTAATACGATGCAAAAAATCTAGAGCTTTTGCAAGCTGTGCCGTAACTTGCTCACATTGTTTAAAATTGATCTTTTTATCCGCGATAAAGTTGGATAACGTACCTGGCATATACTCCATTACAACATAGCATTTATGTTGAACATTATCATATACACCATTTAAAAAGCGCACAATGTTAGGAGCGTTTAATTTAGTTAACCTTCCCATCAAGTCTATTTCTTTCTGCAGGCCTTCGACCCCTTCCGGTGCTCTATACATTATTTTTATGGCTACTATCTCATTATTCGATATGCCTTTAAATACCGACCCATAGCTTCCTGCCCCTAATGGTTGACGTTCTATTTCAACTTGTTGATAGAGATTCTTGGGAGTCGAGGGTAGACGAATTATGTCTTTTCCTGAGCGATTTATCATGTGTAGGTCTCTAGTTAGGTGAGTTAGAAAAACTGCTCTAATTATAAACAAATAAAATTAACAAATTA
>SCTP01000319.1 GCA_004322325.1 Gammaproteobacteria bacterium
CTCATGAGATCTCTCCTCATTAGTTTGTTTTATTTTTATTTGTTAGTTTAAAATTTTAACTTATCTCTTCTTCTTTCCGCCGCAAGAAGGCAGGAATATCTAAATAGTCGATATCATGCACATTCTCAGTCGCCACCGGAATAGCGCGAGGATGCGCTTGCGGTGAAACAGAAGCAATCGATGGAGCAGGATTGGGACTCGGCGCTACGCCTTGACGGCGAATAATCGCTGGTTTTTCCAGTTGCATATAATCAACGGCTGGCTCGATGGGCTTGGCCTGTTCGACGGAAATCTTATGCGTCACCGTACCTTGTTTTCTGCCTAATCCCGTCACAATGACCGTCACCCTCACTTCATCACGTAATTCAGGATCAATGACAGTACCAACGACCACAGTGGCACCATCCGAAGTGATATTCTTCACCACTTCACCCACTTCTTCAAATTCACCAATCGAGAGATCTAAACCAGCAGTGATGTTGACTAACACCCCTTTCGCTCCCGTTAAATCGACATCTTCCAGTAAGGGGCTTGCAATCGCTGCTTCCGCCGCTAAACGAGCACGGTTATCGCCTGATCCCACCCCCGTCCCCATCATCGCCATCCCCATTTCAGACATCACCGTACGCACGTCAGCAAAATCCACATTGATTAAGCCTGGACGCGTAATTAATTCAGCAATACCTTGCACCGCACCACGTAAGACATCATTCGCTGCTTTAAAGGCATTAATTAGCGTTACGTTTTTGCCTAACACGGTCAGGAGTTTGTTATTGGGAATGGTAATCAGCGAATCCACATGCTGCGATAAATTCGCAATACCTTGCTCAGCGGTTTGCAAGCGCATTCTGCCTTCGAAGGCAAAAGGCTTGGTGGTGACCGCAACCGTTAAAATCCCTAATTCTTTAGCAATTTGCGCAATCACCGGCGCTGCCCCTGTCCCCGTGCCACCACCCATGCCAGCGGCAATGAAAACCATGTCGGCACCATTTAACAGATTACGGAGTTTTTCCCTATCCTCTTCCGCCGCTCGTCGACCCACTTCTGGATTCGCACCCGCTCCTAACCCGCGCGTGATGTTTTCACCCAGTTGAATCACCGTGTTCGCAGAGGAATTCTTGATCGCTTGCGCGTCGGTATTCGCGCAAATGAATTCAACCCCTTCTATATGACCCGCCATCATGTGCTCAATGGCATTACCACCGCCACCGCCAATACCGATCACTTTGATCACTGCATTTTGCTGATTCGTGTCTAATAGTTCAAACATATTAAAAGTTCCCCTGAAACCAGTTTTTCATTCTCGACCATAAACCTTTGATGCTCGATTGACTTATCGCCACTTCACCCCCCACTAGCTGCCGCTGACGCGAGCCATACACTAACAAGCCCACCCCCGTGGCATAAATGGGGTTATGAATGATGTCAGGCAATCCCGTCACATGATTAGGCTTGCCAATACGAACCGGTATTTTAAAAATACGTTCCGCTAATTCTTGCGCACCCATCACATTGGACGCCCCACCAGTTAAAACAATACCCGCTGCCATGGATTCTTCTAACCCACTGCGGCGTAATTCACTCAGCGCCAGCGTGAATAATTCTTCATAACGCGCTTCTACTACTTCTGCCAGTGCTCGCATAGGAATATGCTTACCGCTTTTTTCCCCAACAGCAGGAAGCGTGATATTTTGATTACTGTCGACTAAATCTTGTAAAGCACAACCATATTTAATTTTAATCTCTTCCGCATGACGCGTCGGTGTACGCAAGGCAATCGCGATATCATTCGTGACTTGATCCCCTGCAATCGGAATCACCGCTGTATGTCGAATGGCACCATCACTAAAAATAGCGATATCCGTCGTGCCACCGCCAATATCAATCATGCAAACGCCTAATTCTTTTTCATCATCCGTCAAAATCGACTGACTAGAAGCAAATTGCTCAAGCACGATATCACTCGTATTCAAACCACACCGTTGCATACATTTGACAATATTCTGTGCAGCGCTTACGGCGCCTGTAACAATATGCACTTTTGCTTCTAAACGAACACCTGACATACCAATCGGTTCACGAATGGAATCTTGGTTATCAATCAGGAATTCTTGCGGCAAGACGTGCAGAATTTTTTGATCCGCTGGAATAGCAATCGCTTTAGCCGCATCAATGACGCGATCCACATCGCTTTGCGATACTTCACGATCACGAATCGCCACAATGCCATGCGAATTAATACTGCGAATATGACTACCGGCAATACCGGTATAGGCAGAATAGACTTCACACCCTGCCATCCGTTCTGCATCTTCTACTGAGCGCTGAATCGATTGCACCGTGGATTCAATATTCACCACCACGCCCCGCTTCAACCCTTGCGAAGGATGCGAACCAAAGCCAATCACATTCAATTTGCCATCATTCGTCATTTCACCGACCAGCGTCACCACTTTGGAGGTGCCGATATCAATACCTACAATTAAATCTTTATTCGGATTAGGCTTATTATTCGCCATATTTTTTCTTCCACGTTGTTTCAAACGGAATTAAGTTGTTTTCCATCGCACTGCCATCCCATTAGAATAACGCAAATCAATGTATTCCACATCCGCTGCACGATTCCCAACAATTTTGGGGTACACTTTCACAAAATGACTCAGACGAGTCAAGATATCTTTATGCCCCACTTGCAATGCAATTCCATTATCTAACGTGAGTTTCCACGTAAAATAAGGTGTCATTTCTAACACAGCAATTCTTGCATGGATCGGTTGCAACACTTGGTTTAGTTGGTTGAAGTATTGCAACATCATCACTTGTTTGCCTTCCGGTCCATTAAAAATAGGCAGATGTGTCGGAGAAAGATCCGGTGTGGCTATAAATACTTCACCGGATTCGCTTAACAAATTTTGTCCATTCCAGCGCGCAATCGGGTTTTTTTCGATAACGGTGATGTCAACTTGATCTGGCCAATTACGGCGCACAGCAATCTCCGATACCCACGGCAGTTGCTGTAATCGATCGCGGATGTAATCGACATTGACTTTAAAAAAGCCGCGGTTGACGAGGGGCAAAAGTAAATTTTGGATTTCATCGTGATTAATACGGTTAATGCCATACACGCGCACTGTTTTGATGGGGAAATACTGGGAAAGTTTGATTTGATTAATTGCATACACGCAAGACAGCACCACTGTCCCTAAGAGTGCCATCTTGAAATACTGAAAAGGACTGTGTAGCGTTTTCCCTTTTCCGTGGTTCATGCAAACTATCCTATGTTCGCCCAATAATACAAACTTCTGGAATTAATCGTACACCTGTTTTATCAAGAACGGTAGCTCTAACTGCCGTAATGAGGTTTTCAATATCCAGTGAAGTGGCATTATTTTCGTTGATAATAAAGTTTGCATGTTTTTCAGAAACGCGTGCACCACCAATTTGTTTACCCTTTAAGCCGCAAGCTTCGATTAAACGACCTGCATAATCGCCTGTCGGATTACGAAACACAGAGCCACAATTGGCCGTACCGGTCGGTTGCGTATTACTGCGTTTTTCTAATAGGTCGCGAATATCATTGAGGGATTTTTCTTTATCGCCAGGAATCATGGTGAAATGACCAGCGACAAACCATTCATTTTCAGGTCTTTTAACGTGACGATAGCTGATTTCAAAATCCGCCAGTGAACGGCGTTTTATTTCGCCATAGCGGTTGATGGTTTCAACGGATTGGATAAAACGCCAGGTTTCTCCGCCAAAACAGCCTGCATTCATCGCCAATGCGCCGCCGACAGTGCCAGGAATACCGGCTAAGAATTCTAAGCCAGTGGATCCCATGCGGGCGGTATAACGGGCTAGCTGTGCAGAGGCCACACCTGCTTCTGCACGAATCGTGCTGTCGTTGGCAGAAAGCTGGTTTAAAGCACCTTGGGTGATGATAACAACCCCTTCAACGCCAGCATCACGGACGAGGGTGTTACTGCCTAATCCTAACCAGGTAAGCGGCATGTCAGTGGGAAGATGTTGTAAAAAATGAGACAAGTCGTCCAGATCAGCTGGGATGTAAACGTAATCAGCAACGCCGCCTGTACGCCATGAGGTGTAGCGTGTTAATGATTCATTTTTCAGTAACGAACCGCGTATGCCGTCGATCATTTTATTTCCTTTAACTCTGTTGCAGCTAACCGCGCTGCAATCGCGCCAATATTGCCTGCTCCTTGCATCAATAACACATCACCATCTTGTAGTTCACGTTCGAAAAGTGAAGGTAAGGTGTCATGGCGTTCTACAAAAATAGGCTCTACCTGGCTACGTTTTTTGATTTCTGCGGCGAGGGTCATGCCATCTGCCCCTTGGATATAGGCTTCGCCGGCGGAATAAACATCAAGCAACATCAGTTTATCGGGAAGCGATAAGACGTGGCAAAAATCGCCAAATAAATCGCGTGTACGTGTGTAGCGGTGCGGTTGATACACCATGACTAAGCGGCGATCAGGCCAACTTTCACGAGCAGCTTGTAAAGTGGCCGCAATTTCACGTGGGTGATGGCCGTAATCATCAACTAAAGTCACTTCGCCACCTTTAGGCAAAGCAAAATTACCATAAATCTGGAAGCGTCGGCCAATACCCGCAAAATGCTGTAAAGCCTCGATAATGGCGCGATCGGAGACTTTTAATTCAGAAGCAGTCGCAATGGCTGCTAATGCGTTTAAGACATTGTGACGTCCCGGTAAGTTTAAGGTGATGGGCAATGGCGCTTGACCATTCGGACGCTGGACCACAAATTGGGTTTGCATGTTGGATTGCGTATAACTTAACGTGTGGAAATCCGCTTCCTCGGTCAACCCGTACGTGACAATCGGCCGGGAAATTTGCGGTAAGATTTCGCGGACAACCGGATCATCGATACATAACACAGCTAGCCCATAAAAAGGTAATCGGTGTAAAAATTCGATAAAAGTCGCTTTTAAGCGATCAAAATTATTATCGTACGTTCCCATGTGATCTTCATCGATATTCGTGACGATAGAAATCATAGGTTTGAGATATAAAAATGAAGCATCACTTTCATCTGCTTCTGCTACAAGATAATGACCACGGCCTAAGCGCGCATTACTACCGACACTGTTTAAACGGCCACCGATCACAAACGTGGGATCCAGTCCTGCTTCGGCCAGAATGCTGGTGGTAAGACTAGTCGTCGTGGTTTTACCGTGTGTACCGGCTGCGGCAATACCATAGCGAAAACGCATTAACTCCCCCAGCATTTCAGCGCGCGGCACGATGGGAATATGTGCACGACGTGCAGCTTCTAACTCGGGATTATTCATCTCCACAGCAGAAGAACGCACGATCACATCTGCCTTTTGGATATGCTGGGGATCGTGGCCTTGATAAATCACCGCGCCCATCACCCGTAGCCATTGCGTTAAAGCATTTTCTGCTCGATCCGAGCCAGAAACGGTATACCCTTGACGTAGTAATACTTCAGCGATACCCGCCATGCCCACGCCACCAATTCCCACAAAATGGACATGCTTAATATGTCCCATCTCAAACATCCAACTCAACGGCAAACCTCCCGACAAATTTCAACGATTCTTTCTGCTACCTGCCCTTGACGCAACTGATACGCGGCTTGTGCCATCGCGATACGCTCTGCAGGCGCTTTCGAAAACTGCCTTACTATATCTGCTAATCGGTCTGGTGTTAATGCCGATTGTTGAATACATAAAGCGGCGTGCTGTTTTACCATAAATTGTGCATTCGCGGTTTGATGATCATCAACCGCATGCGGAAAAGGAACCAGGATCGCCCCTAATCCCACCGCACATAATTCCGCGACCGTTAGCGCCCCTGCTCGGCATAATACCATATCGGCAAAGGCATAGGCTTTTGCCATATCATCAATAAAAGGCGTCAGTGTCGCTTGAATGCCGAGGGATTCATAGCGTTTTTGTGTCGCTTCGAAATTTTTATTGCCGGTTTGATGCAAAATCTCCGGGCGCTCGTCAGGGGGAAGTTGAGCCAGGGCTTGCGGGACGATTTCATTTAACGCTTGCGCGCCTAAACTGCCGCCCAGGATGAGTAAGCGAAAAGGGGATCGCGATGGATCAAGGCGTGTATGGGGTGAGGGTAAGTGTTCAATATTAGAGCGAACGGGATTACCGATGGCGATCACCTTGGGTTTGGAGGCAAACGCGCCGGGAAAGCCTTCTAGGACTTTCTTGGCTAATGAGGAAAGAAGCTTGTTGGTTAATCCAGCCTTGGCATTTTGTTCGTGGATAATCAAAGGACAGCGCCGCAACCAGCTAGCCACCCCCCCCGGTCCACTGACAAATCCACCCATACCGATGACGATGTCCGGTTGGATCTGTTGGATAATGCGTTTTGATTGAAGAATAGCGGTCGAAATCTTTGCAGGCGCCATTAACAACGGCTTGATACCTTTGCCTCGCAGACCGCTAATAGTGATCAAATGCAACGGAATACCTGCTTCTGGCACCAAACGCGCTTCGAGTCCTTGGCTGGTTCCTAGCCAATGGACTTCGATCCCTTTTTCACGCAAAGCATGAGCAACCGCCAAACCGGGGAAAACATGCCCCCCGGTACCGCCCGCCATAATTAATACACGTTTCAATTCTTTCATTTCATTCCAAACACTCTTAAGCGATTTTCATGATCAATCCGCAATATCACCGCAATGACAATGCAATTGACTAAGATACTGCTTCCGCCGTAGCTCATCAGAGGCAAGGTGAGCCCTTTGGTTGGCAGAAGGCCTGAATTAACGCCAATGCTAACGGTAAATTGGATCGCGATCCAGAGTCCAAATCCATAAGCTAGCAGGGCGGCGACATATTGCTTAAGGCGAGCCGCTTCTTGTCCGATGATAAAGATGCGGATGACAAGCAGGACAAATAAACCAATGACAGCCAACATGCCGATGAGACCGAGTTCTTCGGCGATCACAGCAAAGAGAAAATCGGTATGTGCTTCAGGGAGATAGAACATTTTCTGAATGCTATTTCCTAAGCCCACGCCAAACCAACCGCCGCGGCCGAAGGCGATCAAGGATTGAGTCAATTGATAGCCGGTGTCAAAGGGTCTTGCCCAGGGGTCAAGGAAAGTGGTGAGGCGAGCGATGCGGTAAGGGGCAGAGATGGCGATGATGGCTAAGGCAGCTACCACTAAAGTAAACAACACGACAAAATGTCGCAAGCGCATGCCGGCTAAAAACATCATGCCCAAGGCGGTGGAAATGACGACGACGGTGGCGCCGAAGTCGGGTTCACGCAACAAGAGGGCGGCAATGATGCCGAGAATCAGTATCGGCTTTAAAAAGCCGCTTAATTGCAACTCCACTTCCTGATGACGTCGGACTAAATAGCCTGCCATATAGACGACCATCACGAATTTTGCCAATTCGGAGACTTGAAAGGTTAATGGGCCGTAACCTATCCATCGTGCACTGCCGTTAGCGCTATGGCCGATGCCTGGGATGAGAACCAGTGCGAGTAGCAACATGACGGCTATCAGCATATAGCCGCCGTATTTTTCCCATTGGGCGATATCGATTTGTAAGATGAAGCTGTCTATTAAGGTGCCGAGGGTTAAGTACACGAGTTGTTTGTAGAGGTAATAGAAAGGCTGATGAAACTGTTTATCGGAAATGACGATGGAAGCAGAAGTCATCATCAGTAAGCCAAATACGATGATACTCAAAACGGCGAACACGAACCACTTATCATAAAGGGGTGGCGGAGTGACGGCTTGTTGGACAGCGGAATTAGAGCGCATAGGTGTAAGTCTCCTTCAGCAGACTATATCAAACCGGTATAGGGAGGGGGAAGGGTGACGGTGATGACGATTTGGGTTATTGTTTGCCTTCTAATAATAAACTTAAGATGCAAGGAACTGTCTTATGCCTATTGATGCAACTCTCTTAGAACGACTTAAAGACAATGATCCAACACTTAAAGAACTCAACTTAAGTTGGATGGACCTTAATGATTTCGATGTACAGCAGCTTGTAGTAGCACTTACTCATAATACTACTCTTACCACTCTTTGGCTGAACTACAGTCGAATCCGTGCTACAGGCGCTAACGCCATCGCCTTGGCACTCAAAGACAATACTACCCTCATTACTCTTGGCCTAAGCGACAATAAAATCGAGGATGCAGGTGCTAATTCTATCGCTCTGGCACTTACGGACAATCGCACCCTCACCTCTCTTTCCTTACGCGGTAATCCAATCAGAGAGGAGTTAACTGAAACGCTGGAACAAATTATCGAACGGAATCGCGAACATCAAATCATTCAACGACGCGATCAACTTATTCAAGCCGTGATAACCTTGGCACGTGATGGCAATAAAAAAGATAGTCAATCCTTTTGGGCAAAGCTACCCAAAGAATTGATGCCACTCATCTTGAGTTTTATCTCTTTTCACTCAACAGATTCGATTGGGAAAAATGAAAAACAAATTTATCAATGCAGCGCTTTTATTTTCAAAAATATCTCTCTATTAAATGAATCTTTAGCGGAAGCGGTGAAAACAAAGCAACCATTTAAAATCATGGAAAAAACAGTCAATGGTCATAGTTCATTTCGATTCTTTCCATCGCCATCTCAAGCAAAACCACTTGATACAACTCTCTTGAACGAATCCAAGCTAATAATCCGAAATTGATAGAACTTATGGATTAATTACATAGTTGAGGGGTAGACTTTTCCCTTATTGAACATTAAACGAAGCAACCCATATAAACTCTTACATCGCTCGCTTTTGGTTTAACGCATCATCGTTTTGATTTACATTTATTGCAGCTGCTGAGTTAGTTTGATTTTGATTAAAAAGCGATAGCGTTGAATAATACTTAGCTGTCTTTGAATAAACGGTTCCTTTTGGAATCGATTTTACTAGCACAGAATTATCTTTGACCGCTATATCCGGTACAATAAAAACATATTTATAGTTACTTTCTTTTATAGACCTCTTTAATTCTGCTGTATATTTCATACCAACCCCATTTACAATGTCGAAGTCTGCAAAATGCCCACGGCCAGCATCAATGATAAATTGATAACCATTTTTCAAATAATCATCGTATTCATTTATCGTGTTTATTATTGACTTATTTCTTTCTTCTACCTCCAATTTCCAAATCGCAAGTTGATCATCTTTTGCCTGCTTACATTTTGTTCTGTATTCGGGAGTGAAAATATTATCCCATCCAATAACATGTAAATTTGGAATATTAAGCTTATCAATACATTCAAATACGGGAATAGCAATAAAATTGCTCGGATCATAGCTTTTTTCATACTCCATTCCTGCAGAAAGACTTTCGCACATCGCAATGATACCTTTAGATGAAAAAATATCGTTTTGATACAATTCATGTAGAAATTTTGCATTTTCTGCATGAATCTCATCTTTGTGATACGAACCCAATAATATAATATTGGCTTCTCTAATATCTGCCACATTTCCCCATGCTATATAAGAAAAATTCGCCTCATTTTTTAACTTTCTATTAAACATAGGATGATAAAGAAAGAACTTTTCACCTTGCTTGCCGTAAGGTATAGCTGTAAAAGTCAATGACTGAGTAGGAGTGATTTCGTTATATTTTCTTTTTCTTATCAATTTCATCTCGTCTTGAAGTTGTTTTGTTTCCTCTGAAACAGGCGCCTCAAGATTAAAGAATTCATATACTTCTTTTTCTATCTCTTCTAATGGTTCATATTTACGAATAAGTTCTAAAAATTTTCCTATTTTTTCTTTTGCATTTTCAGCAGATGCTACTACTTTAAGCCCCTCAAAACCTTTTTCGCCTAATTGATGTTGAGCAGCTTCTTCTAGAAAGGCTTTATTTGCGGTATGTGCCCACAAGTGGTACTGCGTGGAATTAACAAGGGACTTATATTTATGTATTCCGATTTTATAAACGGGCGGAAAATTTTCTACTTTATGATATTCACGATAATTTTTATTTTTATAGTAATATAGAAATGCTCCTCCATGACTATGATCCATTTTTTCCCACTTACGTGTGTGGCCATTATTAGAAAACATTCTCTTAACCTCGTTTATTAATAAGAATAATTTCTGGCCAACTTTAAATCAAAAATATTAAGAATATATTAAGAAAACATAGCTGCTAAATTTGCACTTTCCTAGCACAACTTCCTCACCACCTCCATAAACACCTCTCCCCGATGCTCATAATGCTTAAACATATCAAAGCTCGCACATGCCGGCGACAGTAAAACACTATCATTCGCCCGAGCTGCTTCTGCTGCTTGCTGCACCGCCTCCTCCATCGTGCGAGCAAATGAAGTGGGAATTCGATTTCCTATCACCCGCGCTAACTCTGGCGCTGCCTCACCAATCAAGACCACATGACGCGCATATTTTTCCATCACCGGAACCAGTGGGCTAAAATCCGCATTTTTTCCCACACCACCTGCAATTAAAATCAGCTTGCCAGATATATCACTTCCTAACCCAAGTATCGCTGCTTGCGTCGCCCCCACATTTGTCCCTTTCGAATCGTTATACCATTTCACACCATCCCGTTCGCGTACGAGCTGACATCGATGAGGCAAGCCTTTAAATTCACGCAAGGTTTGCAGCATCGGTGTGAAAGGCAATCCAAAGCCACGGCTGATGGCTAATGATGCTAAAGCATTCGCTTGATAATGCTTGCCTGCCACCGGCAATTCAGCCACCGCTAGCAAAGGCTCATCTTCATACGCCAAATACACTTCACCCTCTCGTGTTAATAAACCAAATTCATTTTGTTGTGGCTTGTCCATCGTAAAATATAATTTGCGACGTAAAGAAGCATCTGTGTAATCCGTCAGCGGATCATCACGATTACACACCGCGGTATGACAATGTTGATAAACACGATGCTTGGCTTGCTGATATTCGGCTAAATCTTGATAACGATCCATGTGATCGGGCGTTACATTTAATACCGTGGCAACATGCGGTTGCAAAGAGTAAGTGGTTTCTAATTGAAAACTCGACAGTTCTAAAACAAATACATCAATCACTTTATCTTTACTAATTAAATCAAGCGCCGGAACGCCTAAATTACCACCAACTTGTACATGGCATCCTGCTGCCGCTACCATCTGACCGACCAACGTCGTAACAGTGCTTTTTGCATTCGTTCCTGTAATAGCAATGACCGGTTGATTAATCGCTTGTGCAAATAATTCAATGTCACCCACCACCGGTGTACCGCGTTTGATTTGTGCAGCAATAGCAGGTTCGCGTAGAGAAATACCAGGGCTCAAGATAATTTTGGCTGCTCTTTCAAGTAAAGTGGTATCAAAACCGCCGAGTGCAACAGAGACATCCGGATAGTCTTTTTGCAAAGCAGCGAGTTGCGGCGGATTCGAACGTGTATCGATGATCGCCATCGGAATGCCTTGTGCTTTGAGATACCGTGCACACGCAAAGCCTGTTGCACCAAGACCAACAATGACATGTAAATCAGAGGGCATAAATAAAACTCTTTTATCGTAATTTCAGGGTGGCTAAGCCAAATAAAACCAGTACAAAAGTAATAATCCAAAATCGCACAATCACACGTGGTTCAGGCCAGCCTTTGAGTTCAAAGTGATGATGAATGGGTGCCATTTTAAAAATGCGTTTACCCGTTAGTTTGAAAGAACCAACTTGTAATATCACCGATACGGTTTCTAAAACAAATATACCGCTCATGACAAAGAAAACAATTTCCTGTCGCACAATGACGGCAATCATGCCTAATGCAGCACCTAATGCAAGTGCACCCACATCGCCCATAAAGACTTGCGCAGGATAGGTGTTAAACCAGAGAAAACCAAGACCTGCTCCCACTAAAGCACCGCAAAAAACGACAATTTCACCGACGCCAGGCACGTACGGGATGGCAAGGTAATTGGCGAAATGAAAATTGCCAGTCGCATACGCAAAGACCGCTAATGCGCCGCTAATCATGACAGCGGGCATAATCGCAAGACCATCTAAGCCATCGGTTAAATTCACTGCATTGCTGGAACCAACGATGACAAAATAAGTCAGCAAAATAAAAAAGGGACCGAGCGAGAAATACATATTTTTAAAAAAAGGTAACACTAGCTGAGTTTCAATAGGAAGCTTGGCAGAATAATATAAATAAATGGCCGCGCCAAAACCTAATAAGGATTGAAAAAAATATTTTTGCTTGGCTGGCATACCGCGACTGTGTTTTAAAACTAATTTACGGTAATCATCCCAATAACCAATCGCACCAAATCCTAACGTCATGGTTAAGACGAGTAAGACATAATGATTCGATAAATCACTCCATAAAAGAGTACTGACTAAAACGGAAATCAGAATTAAGGTGCCGCCCATCGTCGGTGTACCTGCTTTACTTAAGTGACTTTGCGGACCATCATCACGCACAACTTGGCCAACACGGTGGGAGCTAAGCTGGCGAATGATACTGGGGCCTAACACGAGGGCGATGGTGAGAGACGTGAGGGTACCTAAAATCGCACGTAGCGTAAGATATTGCACGACGTGAAAAGGATGAAAATACGTTGCCAACCATTCGCTTAACCACAATAACATTCAGTGTCTCCACAATTTACAAATAAGCCCTTACCTGCTCTCTATCATCAAACGGGATTTTTTCATCGCCGATTTGCTGATAACGCTCAGCCCCTTTACCAGCGATCAAAATACAGTCACTCGCTGAGGCACATTGTATACTGTTCTGTATCGCTTTAGAACGATCCAGTAAGACGGTAACGCGTTCGGGGTGTAAGAAGCCTTGAAGAATGTGCTTGGCGATTTCCTCGGGGTCTTCGTGACGAGGGTTATCGTTGGTGACAATGACTTGATCTGCCAATTTTTCAGCGATTTTTGCCATCACGGGGCGCTTGCTGGTATCGCGGTTACCACCGCAGCCAAAAACGCAGATGAGTTTCCCTTGCGTATGGGCGCGCAAGGCTTGTAAGGCTCTTTCCAGGGCATCAGGAGTGTGGGAATAATCGACTACCACTAATGGTTTGCCATGACCACCATAGGTTTGCATGCGGCCAGGAACGGGTTCCAGGTGGGCCAGCTGCTGTAAGACGTCGGGTAAAGGGATGCCATAGAGGCATAGCGCGGTTAAGACGGCTAAGGCGTTGCTTAAGTTAAATTGGCCGATCAGGGGTAATGAGAGCGCTCCTTCGCCCCAAGGGGTATGAACCTGGGCGGTGATTCCTTGTAATGATAATTTTACGTGATCGGTATAAACATCCGCGGAGGATTGGGTGCTGTAAGCTATCACTGATTTTTGCTGAGTTAGCTCTTTCAGCCAGCGCTTTCCGTAAGGATCTTCGGCATTCAAGATAAGTTGTTTAGTGGGAAATTCAGCCAGAAAGCGTTTTTTGACGTTGGCATAGGTTTCCATATCGCCGTGATAATCGAGATGATCTTGGGTCAGGTTGGTGAAAATACCTAGCTCAAACGGAATGCCATTGACCCTGCCCTGGTCAATGCTATGGGAGGACACTTCCATCGCAATAGCTTTGGCATGCTGAGCTTGAAAGTCAGCTAAAAGCGCTTGCAAGGTGATGGCATCAGGCGTAGTGAGTCCTACCGTGCCAAGTGCGCCGTAAAAACCGCTGCCGAGCGTACCGATAATGCCGCAGGGAGTATGCAAGCGCTGTAAAATTTGGGCGATAAAATGCGTGCAAGATGTTTTCCCATTCGTGCCGGTCACACCGATCATGTATAAATGATTCGCAGGATGATGGTAAAAACGAGCGGCTAGCTCGCCTAGTTTATTTTGTAAGTGCTGAATGGGGATGAGTGGGATATTCTCCCGCCAACTGAGTGATTCATTAGGTACTTCCGCGTCGACTAAAATAGCGATGGCGCCTTGGGTGATGGCTTTGTCAATGTAAGCGCGACCATCGGATTGGGTGCCTTTGATGGCGATAAAAGCATCATTAGGTTGAATTTGGCGGCTGTCTAGGATGAGGCGGGAAATATCGCGATCCATATCGGTTGGTAGGGAGAAGAAGGGAGTGAGTAAGGTTGAAAGAAGCACGGGTTATTCCTTTGATGAAAGATAATTTTCCTGGGTAATAACTTTTTTACCAGTTTTATTTTCCAGCTCTAATCGTGCCTGTTTAGCAATTCCACCTCCTTTCTTGCTAGCAATTTTATTTTCTTTCATGCCTGTCGCATTCATGGCTTCTGCAATTTGCCGAGTAGATAATTCTGCGAGAGCAGTAAAAATGAGCTCCGCTTCACTCATATGATCACGCAGATTTTCCGACTTTAATCCTTTAGTATTTTTGTGATCTTTGACATTCATACCTGCCCATTCTTGATGAATGATATTAGTGAGTATGGCAAATTCATCAGGTTGTTGTACGCCATGATCCTTCCAATAATCGGTTAGTTTATTACGGGTTTCTTGACCCATCATCCGTTGCTGAATCCATTTTTCATTGTACCCATGCTTTTGCCATGTTTCTCTGGCTCGATCGAGCGACCTTGCAGGATCAGCCAGTTCTTGCATGCGCTCATAGCCTACTTTAGCAAGCCAGAGTTTGATGGGCTCGGCTTTGGGGCTGGGGATGGATTGAACTAGGCGGAGGAGAGTTTCAGCAGTAGCAACATCGGTAAGGTATTTTTTGCCATCGCTTGCTTCTAACTTCAGTCGGTTACATTTTGTAACCGACTCACTACCTTCTTTTTTTAACCTATTTTTCAATACCTTCCAGTAATTCCTAGCAACTTGATAGTCAGGTTGTTGAATCAAAACTTGTATGACATCGATCACTGAAAAAAACCAAGTTTCACTTTCTTCATCATATAATCGCCTGATTTTGTATTCTTCAAATATAGTTAAATTATTTTTCATAAGAGATTCCATTTTTACCAGATTACTTTTTTATAAAACTGTTTCATTGACATCACCATGAATTTTAATCTTAACGAATCCCTGCATTTCTTTAAACGTTTTCACTTTTATGTTTGAGCGCAAGTATTTTATTAATGCAGCTTCTACCACTTCACTAAAATTCGGAGTAATCGCATTAATTTCCTTTACAAGCTCTTCTGAGACAGAAAGAGTCATTTTAAGCTTTGTCATCCAATATCCTCCCACAATACCACATCCAAATAATATTTCATCGCCGGGTCTAAGATATAGTAAAATCCATCCTCTCGCCGATAAACCAAATCCTTAGAGATAAGCACCTCCAGTGATTGCTGCGCACTAGAGGCAGAAATTTTAAGCGGAGCGATAAATTCGATCGATTGAATTTCTTTTACTGGTAATCGCGCTAATGCGGTGATAATTCTTCGCTGATTAAGGCTTAATTCTGTAATGTCGTGACTTATAAGATGTTTCTGCGCTTTAACATACGTATGCCATACCGTATCAATTTTCTCGATAGATGGCACATCCCTTTCTTCCCATAATATTTGGCATAACACATTCATATAAAAAGGATGACGTTCTGTATGTTTAAATATTTGCTCGATAGCCTCAAGTGATAAAAGTTTTTTCCATCGCACTTTAGCAAGGTGCTGTAAATGAGGGATGTAGACATCTTTTGCCATCCGCTCAATATTAATCGTTTGACAAAGTCTATATAAGGGGCGACCTTGATCACCAAACATTTGTTTTAATAACTGCCGATTACTCCCAGAGAAAACATAAGCAATATTTTCACTTCGCTCGACAGCATGCCGTATAGCCGCCTCAATCGAATGGCCATTTTTTAGCTGGCTAATTTGCTGAAATTCATCGATAAAAATAACCGCTCGTTTTTTAAAATAAGTAGCAGTCGCATCTAAATTTAGTAACAATTCAGTGATATCTTGTAAGGGGCTATTTGATAAACTAAGTGACAGTTTTTGACCAAAAGCACTTATCGATATTTCGGGCTTCATTTTTTTAAAAATAGTAATTAATTTTTCTTTTGCCTTATTGAGCCTAGGTAATAGTTCAAATACCAAACGGCTTACCTTATTAGCAAGCTGATCTCGAACATATTCTTCACTATAAGCCGCTAAAAGATCAATGGAACAATAAGCCATATCCATTTCGCTCGCGACTTTCATCACCAAGCTGGTTTTGCCATATCGTCTAGGCGCGATTAAGACACTATGCTTATTCGATTTAATCCTATTAATTAAGTACTTACGCTCATTTTCTCGATTGATAAAAGCATTACCTAAAGCAACTCCTTCAGGGAAATATTTTATCGAGTTCATTATCATATACCTTTATATCACATAATATTATGTGATGGTATTTTATACGATTATTATATCTTAAAGCAATCAGCTTCCCTGCCGATTATTCCTTACTCTCTTCCTACCCCCCAACTTTAACCGAAACATCCCGGAGTAATGCATCATTAATCTTCTTAGCTAACCGGCTTTTTGTACCAAATAAGCGTAATGTTCCATATTGGGCATGATCAGCCGCTGCAAACTCCTTAATCATTGTTGCTTTGACCTTTAAGGAAGTGATGATGATATGAATGTTATCCCCTGCTATATAAGCCTCATACGCTGCATCAATATCACTTTTAAGCGAGTCCAACGCTTGCTTTCGATGCGCGTTACGTGGTTTGTAGCGTAAAACAATTTCTTGCAGTTTTTCTGCCAGCGTTACTAGTTCTCTAAAAGCATAAAATACTGGCTGAAATGCGCTAACAGTGTTCATATCTTCCGTTACTTTAAAAAAGCGTGCCATTGCCCGACCATGAGGCGTCCCTCTTCTTAAATGACCGAACTGGAGGAAGCGATACGTAAAATTTCGCCATTCTTCTTGAAATGATAATCGTTTCTCAAACAACCTGACCAGAGCAAGACTTTTTTTCCTAGCTATATCCATCGCATCATTCTGTTCACTATACTCGAACATATAAGGATTGATGTAGTTAGATAAATCGTTAATATCTAATTTATCTACTAATGCCTTAATACAAGCATCTCTTTTATCTGGATTAGGTAGTGCTAACGCGCAATGTAATGGCGCTTTTCCTTTATGATCTCTCGTATTTACCTTGGTCTTATTCGATGCGAGCAACAATTCTAAAACTTCTATATTCTGATGGCTAATAGCCCAATGCAATGCGGTTGTACCTCCTTCTAGGCTATAATTCGGATCGTAATTCGCTGACAGTAAGGTTAAAGCAATGGCACAATCATTTTTGTGGATACCGCTACTAGCAGAAAACATCAGACAACCCATTTTATACTTTCTATCTTCAGGATTAGTGTATTTTGTTCTTAATAATTTTTTATAGATATGCGTATATTGATTCTGCGCAGCCACTAACAATGGATCAACAGGTAGTTTACGCCGAATCATATCTTCTATCAGATTATTTCTATCTTCTTTTGTGAGTAATGGAAATAGATCGAAAATCATACAAAGTTGACTTTCATTTTTTAGTAGTAGAGATAAATCTTGTTTCTTTTGAAGAGACAGCAAGAAGTACCTAGCCTCTTTTTTTGATAATAGTGCCAA
>SCTP01000320.1 GCA_004322325.1 Gammaproteobacteria bacterium
CTGAAGCGATCTTGCAGCACATGCAAGATAGCAGTGAAAAGCCCAAGCCAAAGGTGCTTTTCGAAGTGGGCGAAGTGGTTCGTGTCATCGATGGTCCGTTTGCTGACTTCAATGGCGTTGTCGAAGAAGTCAACTATGAAAAAAACCGATTGCGCGTCGCTGTCATGATTTTTGGTCGCTCAACGCCGGTTGAGTTGCAATTTGACCAAGTTGAGAAGGCATAGTCGTTTTTTTGTTTTACCGGGGAGCTGAAAGGCGTTTGTACCCAAACCATGAGGAAATGTTATGGCTGTATCAAGATCAAAGAAAAAGATAAAAGCGTTTATCAAGCTGCAAATTAAAGGCGGTGCAGCGAATCCAAGTCCTCCTGTTGGTCCTGCATTGGGTCAGCAAGGGGTGAACATTATGGATTTTTGTAAGCAATTTAACGCCAAAACGCAAACCCCTGAGTTGCAAGGCAAACCCTTGCCAGTGGTGATTACGGTTTATGAAGATAGAAGCTTCACCTTTATCATCAAAACTCCTCCTGCTTCTTACTTAATTAAAGAAGCCGCTAAGGTTGAAAAAGGCAGCAGTACGCCGAATACCAATAAAGTTGGTAAGGTTACGCGTAAGCAACTCGAAGAAATCGCGAAAGTGAAGATGCCTGACTTAACTGCGGCAGATGTGGATGCAGCTGTTCGTACACTAGCCGGTAGTGCGCGCAGTATGGGTATTGATGTGGAGGGTGTATAAGATGGCTCATTTATCAAAAAAAGCACGTGCGATTCGTGAATTAGTGACACCAGGCAAATTATACGGCCTGCAGGAATCAATTGAATTATTGAAAAAAATGCCGGAAAGAAAATTCCGTGAAAGCGTCGATATCGCGTTTAATCTTGGCGTGGATCCACGTAAATCAGATCAAAACGTGCGCGGCGGTATCGTATTACCCAAAGGTACCGGTCGTACAGTTCGTGTGGCTGTCTTTACCTCGGCTGCCAATGCAGATGCAGCGCTGAAAGCAGGGGCTGATCTCGTTGGTCTCGAAGATTTAGCGGAGCAAGTAAAAGCAGGCAAGATTGAATTTGATATCCTGCTCGCGACACCCGATGCCATGCGTGTCGTTGGTCAATTAGGTCAGATCTTAGGGCCTCGCGGCTTAATGCCGAATCCAAAAGATGGCACCGTGACGACAGATGTTGCGAATGCTGTGAAAAACGCTAAAATGGGCCAAGTTCGTTATCGTATCGACAAGGCTGGCGTGGTTCATTGCACCGTTGGAAAAGTTGACTTTAAGACAGCGGATCTTATTGAGAATATTGAAGCTGTGTTAGGTGCTATCCGAAAAGCAAAACCCAGTACTGCAAAAGGTATTTACATTAAAAAGATTACCTTATCAACCACCATGGGTCCTGGCTTAGCGCTGGATGTTGCAGCACTAGGAAATGGCTAGTTGATAAGAAAGGTTTGACGTGGCCTTGCTTACGCCAATGCCCGTCAGAGACCGTAGGCGCGATTGCTTAATTTAACAAGCCGTCAAACGCACGTTAAGCCTACGCAGATGGTAACGCCAACCGGACGGTGTTGCTATTTAATAGCGCATCCGACAATTGGAGGAAATAAAATGGCACTAAACTTAGAATCCAAGAAGGCCATTGTTAGTGAGGTGAGTAAAGTAGCAGGGCAATCGGTGTCTCTTATTGCTGCTGAATACAGTGGGATTACGGTAGAACGTATCACACAATTCAGAAAGCAGGCACGCGAAGTGCAGGTAGACGTACGCGTTGTACGTAATACTTTAGCAAGACGCGCGCTTGAAGGAACACAGTTTGGCTGCATACAGGAAAAATTAGTAGGGCCGTTGCTTCTGGCATTTTCGCAAGAACATCCAGGTGCAGCAGCGCGGTTGATCAAAGAATTTGTGAAGGAAAATGAACTGCTGAAGGTAAAAGCATTAGCGTTAGATAACCAGCTATTGCCACCCGAAGCGCTTGAAACCTTAGCAAGCTTGCCAACGCGTGAAGAAGGCATTGCCTTACTGATGTCTGTCATGCAAGCGCCGATGACCAAATTGGTGCGCACCATGTCAGAACCTCATGGCAAATTGGTTCGAACTCTCGCAGCATTTCGTGATAAAAAACAATCCGAAGCGGCTGCATAACGTATTGAATTAACTTTTTAGTGGAGTGTTTAAAAATGGCTGTAAGCAAACAAGATATTTTAGAATCCCTATCACAGATGAGCGTGATGGATATTGTTGATTTAATTAAACAAATGGAAGACAAGTGGGGCGTTTCTGCTGCCGCTGCCGTGGCTGTTGCTGCGCCTGCTGCTGGTGCCGCTGCTGTTGTCGAAGAAAAGACGGAATTTAACGTCATTCTCGCTAAAGCAGGCGACAACAAGATTAACGTCATTAAAGTTGTCCGCGAAATCACTGGTCTTGGCTTGAAAGAAGCAAAAGATCTCGTTGAAGGCGCGCCAAAACCGGTGAAGGAAGGTGTGGCGAAGCAATTAGCGGATGAGTTAAAGAAGAAATTGGAAGACGCAGGAGCAACAGTTGAGATCAAATAACGGTCTTGCTGTTACAGTGGTATCATGGCCGGTGATTGGCGTATCGCCGGCTTTTCCTTTATTTCGCTTGTATGCTTAAAGACACAAAGTATCGTTGATCGTCAGACGCAGAGGTATTACACATGGGTGCAACCTACTCATATACTGAGAAAAAGCGGATTCGTAAAAATTTCGGCAAACTTCTAAGTGCAATTGATACACCATCATTACTTGCGATCCAGCTTGATTCTTATCGCAAATTTTTAGAAGCCAAGGGAGACTCTGATCGATTAGGCTCTAGTGGCTTGCACGGTGTATTTTCATCTGTATTTCCTATTTCCAGTTTGTCTGGGTATGCAGCTTTAGAATATGTGGATTACCGATTAGGTGAACCCATTTTTGATGTTAAAGAATGCAAGATGCGCGGCCAAACCTATGCTGCGCCTTTACGCGTTAAACTTCGCCTCGTTCATTATGATAGAGAAGCGGAAGCGGGCACGATTAAAGACGTGAAAGAGCAAGAAGTCTACATGGGCGAAGTGCCCTTAATGACAGAACACGGTACCTTCGTGATTAACGGAACGGAACGTGTGGTGGTTTCTCAGTTACACCGCTCGCCTGGCGTTTTCTATGAGCACGATAAAGGTAAGACCCACTCTTCCGGAAAATTATTATTTTCTGCTCGCGTTATTCCTTATCGCGGTTCTTGGCTGGATTTTGAATTTGATCCTAAAGATTGCATCCATGCGCGTATCGATCGCCGCCGCAAGCTGCCCGTGACTATTTTATTGCGAGCGCTGGGTTTCTCGGTGGAAGAAGTGTTAGCCACCTTTTTTGAAAATAACGTCTTTGATATTCAAGGCGATAAATTTATTTTGCATTTGGTCTCCGAGCGGTTGCGTGGTGAAATTGCTTCTTTTGAAGTGAAAAAAGCAGGCAAGGTTATTATTGAAAAAGGCCGTCGTATCACCGCACGCCATATTGCCCAGTTAGAAAAAGCAGAGATTAAAAACCTCGAAGTACCGGTTGATTATATATTAGGTAAAGTATTAGCAAAAACAATCATTCATCCTGAAACCGGCGAAGTATTAGGTAATGCTAACGACATTATCGCGGCGGATATGTTAAAAACCTTTGTCAGTGCTGGCATCAAGCGTTTTGAAACATTATATATAAATGATATCGACCGTGGTCCTTATATTTCAGACACCCTGCGTATTGATTCCACCACGAATGCTCAAGAAGCATTGGTTGAAATTTATCGCATGATGCGTCCTGGTGAACCGCCGACAAAAGAAGCGTCAGATGCCTTATTCAAGAATTTATTTTTCACACCTGAACGTTACGATTTATCCGACGTAGGTCGCATGAAATTAAATCGTCGTGTGGGCAGAAAAGATATTTTAGGCCCTAGTGTTTTATCAAAAGACGATATTGTTGAAGTCTTAAAAACATTAATTAAGATCCGCAATGGCGAAGACACTGTCGATGATATCGATCATTTAGGTAACCGTCGTGTGCGCTGCGTTGGGGAAATGACAGAAAATCAATTCCGCATCGGTCTGGTACGGGTAGAGCGTGCTGTCAAAGAACGGTTAAGCTTGCCTGACATTGAAAACGTCATGCCGCAAGACATCATCAATGCAAAACCGATTTCTGCAGCGATTAAAGAATTTTTTGGTTCCAGCCAATTATCACAATTTATGGACCAAAATAACCCGCTATCTGAAATTACGCATAAACGCCGTGTTTCAGCCTTAGGCCCCGGTGGCTTATCACGTGAGCGCGCTGGTTTCGAAGTCCGTGACGTGCATCCTACTCACTATGGTCGTGTTTGCCCTATTGAAACGCCTGAAGGTCCAAACATTGGTTTGATTAACTCGTTGGCTGTGTATGCTCGTACTAACGAATACGGCTTTTTAGAAACCCCGTATCGTAAAGTCGTGAACAGCAAGGTAACGGATGAAGTTGTTTATCTTTCTGCGATTGAAGAAGGTGAATACATCATCGCGCAAGCCAATGCGAATGTAGACGAGAAACGAAAATTAACCGATACACTCGTTCCTGTTCGTCATAAAAACGAATTTACCTTTTCTACGGCAGACCGCGTACAGTTTATGGACGTATCGCCTAAGCAAATCGTCTCTGTTGCAGCGGCTTTGATTCCCTTCTTAGAACACGACGACGCAAACCGTGCTTTGATGGGATCCAACATGCAACGCCAAGCTGTGCCCACGCTGAAGACGGAAAAACCGTTAGTGGGTACCGGTATTGAGCATTTAGTCGCGAAAGATTCCGGTGTCACCATTGTGGCAAAGCGCGGCGGTATAGTCGATTATGTCGACGCTTCCCGTATCGTGGTGCGTGCTAATGAAGAAGAAACTGAATCAGGCTCGACGGGTGTCGATATTTTCAACCTCACCAAATACACTCGTACTAACCAAGACACGTGTATCAATCAG
>SCTP01000321.1 GCA_004322325.1 Gammaproteobacteria bacterium
GCCTTTTTTATGAGGAGGTGGCGTATGGCCGATGATATCGATATTGCGAATGACTTTATGGACCGTGAACTATCCCAAGCTTTAGACCGGATTCGTCAACATGCTTCATCCGCTGGGAAAGGGGCTGAATTTTGTATTGAATGTGGCGATAGTATCCCGAAGGCGCGGCAAGAAATGGGATACAAACTGTGTGTTTCCTGTGCAGAACAAGCCGAGCGTGAAGGTTCTTTATTTGCTTAATTTTTATTAAGACGAGCGTTTTACGATATAATATAGTCATGGCAAATGAGGAATTTTTAGGAGAGTATGAGCAGGTTATTCATGAGCTGTCGGAGCGGATTGTGGCAGCGCAAAAACCTATTCGTATCCTTGATGCCTTAAAGTGGGATCCGAGTGTTGAAGATTATTTTTTTAAACATCAATGCAAAAAACTGCCTGAGATCAATGCTGAGTATTATCAGCAAAATAACCCTCTCTCGTTTGACCCAGAAAAAAAGATTCAAGAATTTCGCGAGATTGATCGCAGTATTCGCCGGAAGTTAGGTCAATATAGTGGGGTGGGTAGTATCATGCAGCGCATGTGCCATGAATATTGCCGTGTGATTGAAATGCTATTAGCACGAGGAACGCCGAGGTTTACTACCATCTCGCAAGAATTATATGGTAGTTCTGAAGATGCGTTTCATGTCGGTGCGCCGACGTTAAAAGATTTAGCCGAATTAGTGACAGAAACCTTATCGCATATTCAAGATAAAGTGACGACGGAAGCAGATGACCCGATTTATTCCAGTGAAGAAGCGGTGGCTATTTTACGTGAACGCTTGGATGCGTATTTTGCGGATGGTGAAAATATTCGTGTTGAATTAAGTGATGGTATTATCGCTGACGCCGCTGCCGGTGCAGATCGCATTAAAATTCACGGTGGATTAATGTTTAGTGCGCGCGAGATTCGGACATTTGAAATTCATGAAGGGTGGGTGCATTTGGGTACCACCTTAAATGGAATGGCGCAGCCGATTTGTACTTTTCTCAGTAAAGGTCCACCTTCTTCGACGATTACACAAGAAGGGTTAGCGATTATTACAGAATTATTTACTTTTTCATCTTATCCCGGCCGCTTACGACGATTAACCAATCGCATTATTGCTGTGAACATGGCGGAAGATGGTGCGAATTTTTTTGATGTTTTTCAGTTTTATCGTGAGCAAGGGATGGATAAAGATGACAGTTATCAATCAACCGTTCGTGCGTTTCGTGGTAGTTCACCCACGTTAGGGCCGTATACGAAAGATTTAGCTTATAGCAAAGGGTTTATTTTGATTTACAATTACATGCGTCTTGCGGTACAGCGTGGGTTGGTGAAACGTATACCGTTATTATTTGTGGGTAAAACGACGTTGGAAGATTTGCATATATTATCGGATTTATTGGAAGAAGGTATTATCACGGCACCTAAGTATGTACCGCCACAATTTGCTGATATTGCGGCGGTAAGTGCGTGGATGGTTTATTCGTTATTCCTAAATCGATTAGATTTGCGAAGGTTGGCGTTGGATTTTAAGGGGATATTGCAGTAATCATTACTTAATACCCTTCTCAATAAACTCGATAATATGATTCGCCACATCCACACCCGTCGTCTTTTCAATTCCCTCTAATCCAGGTGAAGCATTTACTTCCATGATTAACGGCCCGCGATGGGAGCGCACAATATCAATCCCCGCCACATTCAAACCAATAATATGCGCTGCGCGAATTGCCATGGTTCTTTCTTCCTCCGTAATCTCAACCGGTGTAGCAATGCCGCCGCGGTG
>SCTP01000322.1 GCA_004322325.1 Gammaproteobacteria bacterium
ATTTTATTTACGGTGGCGGCATCTTTTATCGGACCTACTTTCACTTGATATAATTTGCCTTTTGAAATTTTCACTGGCGTATCCAGCATGACCACCAAATGTTGTTGTAATTTCTCAGCGTTGGAGCGATGACGGAATGCGCCCACTTGCAAATAAACAAACGAAGGTTTGTTATAAGCTGTCGGATCAATCGCTTTAACTCTTACTAACGCTGTCCCGTGACCGAGCATACCTAATTTTTTCGCTGCGACATAGGATAAGTCGATTAAACGATTTCCCATGAAAGGTCCACGATCATTAACTTTCACAATCACTTTACGGTTATTGTTTAAATTAGTGACTTCCACATAAGTGGGTAAGGGCAGTGTTTTATGTGCGGCGGTCATGGAAAGCATGTTATAACGTTCACCGCTAGAAGTGCGCTGAGCATGAAAAGCAGTGCCATACCAGGAAGCTGTGCCAACTTCGTCATAATTCTTGCTGGATTTTAAGGTGTAATAACGTTTACCAAATACACGATAAGAAGGCTGATTACCTATTTTAGCTAAGGGTTCTACTTTCGGCACGGCATTGGGAATTTTAGTTTCATCCACATAAAAATCCGGTGCTCCGTCTCTTTTATGCGTGTGGGAACAACTATTTAATAAGATGATCAGAAAGAAAAATAAAAACGTGCGTAAGCACCAAGCGTATTTTGTTTGATTATCCATTGTTTAGTCGATCCCTTAGTAAGGTAATATAACTACTTAATTGATAAACCGCCATTGCATATAAATCACTCGCATTGTAACGCTTGATGACATCAAAATTGTGGAAGCCTAGCCAATATTCATTATTGTAGTAATTTTGTAATTCAATGATTTTAACTTTCTGTTGCTCAGGCGAAATTTTAGTTCGCGGTACAATGCCGTATTTCATGAGTTCTGAGACAGTCATGGATTGTTTAATTTTGTCATTGCGTAATAAATAATGGTAACGATCGCCGATAATCAAGGCCGGTGCAACAACAGGCTCATCCGTTTTCCAGCCCATTTTGCGATAATAATTGGCAATGCTGCCGATGATATCGACTTCATCGTGCATTAAATCTATTTTGCCACTGCTAGAAAAATCCACGGCAAGATAGCGATAAGCACTAGGCATAAATTGAGGTTGGCCAATTGCGCCAGCATACGAGCCCATGACTTTGAGTGGATCCAAATGTTGTTCGCGTGTTAATAACAAAAATTGTTCTAATTCCTTGCGAAAATAAGGAGCGCGTGGTGAACGGCTAAAAGCAATATTCGACAATGAATCGATGACGCGATAGCTACCCATGCGTTCGCCGTAGCGTGATTCAATGCCTATAGTGGCGACAATGATGCTGGCGGGAACCCCGTATGTTTCTTCAGCACGGCGTAATTCTTTTTCATACTTGTTCCAGAATTCAACGCCATGCTGAATACGCCATTCGCTGACGAAGAGCATGCGATAGGTATACCAGGGTTCTTGTTCCAAGGGTTTTTTAATCAGTCGGATGACTTGCGGTCGTACTTTCACGGTGCTAAATAGGGCTTCTAGGTCGGTAGCGTTGAAATGGTATTTTTTGACCATTTGTTGAATAAAGGCCTGCACGTCTTTACGCTGCGCGTAGTTGGTCTCGGTGGGTTCAGAGCTGGCGAAAGCGATGGAACAGCTTAGTAATAGGATAAAGAAAACTCTGACAAACCAAACCATTTTATAAAGCCCTCATGTAGTCACTAATTTTCGATGCGTCTGTATAGACATCAGGATACCGAAACTTGCCATCATCGTCACCATGGATGAACCGCCATAGCTTACTAGGGGGAGGGGGATGCCGACAACCGGTAATATGCCGGTGACCATGCCCATGTTGATAAAAAAAGATATAAAGAAGGTCAGGGTGATGCTACCAGCCAGTAGGCGGGAGAAGGTATCTTGGGCGTTAAGCGTGATATATAAGCCACGGGCGATGACGAGTAAATAGAGGGTGATGAGGATGAGGTTACCGGCAAAACCAAATTCTTCGCCACAAACAGCGAAAATGAAGTCGGTGGAATGCTCGGGCAGGAAATGGAGGCTGGATTGGGTGCCATTGAGCCAGCCTTTGCCAAATAAGCCGCCGGAGCCAATGGCGATCTTTGATTGGATAATATGGTAACCGTTGCCCAGCGGATCGTGCTCTGGATTTAAAAAAGTCAGGACACGCTGGCGTTGATAGTCATATAAAAGATACCAAACGAAGGGGAGAGAAGTGGCGATGCCAACCAAGGTGTAGAGGATGATGCGCCAACTGAGACCGGCTAAAAATAATACGGCGCCGCCAGATATGCACAATAAAATAGCTGTTCCTAAATCAGGTTGTTTAGCGGTTAACACGGCGGGAATGACGATAATAGGAATAGCGAGTAGAACGGATTTGAGTGTAATCGGAAGGCTTGTCTGATGATAATACCAGGCTAGGATGAGCGGAATGGCTACTTTCATCAATTCAGCAGGTTGTAGGTGGATGATCCCTAAATTTAGCCAACGTTGACCGCCCTTGCCAATATGACCTACCACAGACACCACGAGCAGTAGGCATAGTCCAATTACATAGACCCAGGGAGCAAAGCGCTGTAAGGTGATGGGAGGGATTTGAGCGACAATCACCATCATGGCATAAGCTAATATCAGTCGAACCGTTTGTAGTTCAACAGGGCGTAGGTTTTCACTGCTGGCACTATAAAGAATAGCGAGTCCGGCAAGAGAAAGTAACAGTAAAAAGGATAACAAGACGATGTCGATATGCAGATATTGCCAAATGGTGCGATAACGCACATCATTCGGCGGTTTTTTGAGTTTGTATTTGAGCTGGTCGATTAGCATTTTGCGGGGTTCCTAAATAATAATCGAAAATAATACGTGCTGTTTCAGCGGCAACGTGACTATGTTCGGTGACAATCACGAGCGCGATCTTCGGTTTATCGACCGGCGCAAAGGCGATAAAGAGATTATGATCGCGTAATTTTTCGGGCAAGGTATCTTGTTTGTCTTCTTCATTCGGGTTACGCCGCCTGGAGACTTGGCCTGTGCCGGTTTTAGCAGCGATCGTATAGGTGTAACCGCGCCCAAAAGAGCGATAAGCCGTGCCTTGCGGGGATTCTACCACTTCTTGCATCGCATCGATGACCACTTCCCAGTAATTAGGGTCATGTAGTTTGACGGGATCGAGGGGGGTAGGCGGTTGGGGAGTGTAAGTTTTCCCAGGCGTTTGCTCGCCGAGTAATAAATAAGGAATATAGCGTTGGCCACGATTAGCGAGCGTGGTAACGCCATTGGCAAGTTGGATGGGCGTGGCCTGCATCAGCCCTTGGCCGATACCTGCATTGACTGTATCACCGTTATACCAATGAACACCTTTTACTGTTTTTTTCCACTCAGGGGAAGCAACGACACCGGGTAGTTCGTCATCTAAATCAATACCAGTTAAGGAGCCAAAGCCAAATTGGGTTAAGATGGCATCCATACGGTGGATACCCATCTTCACCGCCAGCGTATAGAAGAAAGTATCACACGAAACCATAATCGCTTTAGATACATTCACCGTGCCATGACCTCGACCGTTTTGGTCATGGAAGCGGCGAGAATAATTCGGTAATTCAAACCAACCAGGGTCATAAAGAGTGTCATCGGGGGTGATTATGCCTGCGTCTAATCCTTCAAGTGCAAAATACGGTTTAATGGTAGA
>SCTP01000323.1 GCA_004322325.1 Gammaproteobacteria bacterium
CCTTAATGCAGGCAGGTGCCCATGCCCTCAAATTAGAAGGCGTGGCGGGGAATGTTAAATTCATTCGCCACTTAGTCGAATCCGGCATCCCTGTGATGGGGCATATCGGCTTAACATTACAAATGGTTCATACGCTAGGCGGTTTCAAAGTACAAGGCAAAACACAGGAAAGTGCCATACGGTTGAAAGAAGAAGCCTTAGCACTGCAAGAAGCTGGTTGTTTTGCGATTGTGCTCGAGTGCGTGCCTAACGCATTAGGCAAGGAAATTACTCAATCCCTCTCTATTCCCACCATTGGCATCGGCGCAGGTCCAGATACCGATGGGCAAGTGTTAGTGTTTCAAGACCTATTAGGATTAAACATCGATTTTACGCCTAAATTTGTGAAAAAGTTTGTGAACGGCTACGAGCAAGTCAAAAACGGTGTCGATGCCTTTGTTCACGCTGTTAAAACAGGAGCTTTTCCACAAGATGAAAATTGTTACAACAATTAATGATTGGCAAATCATCCGACAACAGCTGACAGGGAAGTCCATCGGCTTTGTGCCGACAATGGGGCATTTACACGCAGGGCATATCAGTCTATGTGAGCGGTCACGTGTAGAAAATGACATCACGGTGGTGAGTATTTTTGTGAATCCCACGCAGTTTAATCAAGGCAGTGATTTTCAATTATATCCACGTACTATTGAGCAAGATAAATCGCTGCTAGTTTCTCATCAGATTGATTATTTATTTTTACCCGACGCTGAATCTATGTATGCCGATCATTATGAAGTCCAAGTGACGGAAACGGCATTAAGCCATGAATTGGAAGGTGAATTTCGCCCCGGCCATTTTACGGGCATGCTCACGGTTGTCTTAAAATTACTGAATTTAGTGCAAGCAGCACGTGCTTATTTCGGTGAAAAAGATTATCAACAATTGTTATTGGTGAAAAAAATGGTGGCAGCCTTATTTTTACCAACCGAAATTATTGCGTGTGAAACCCTGCGAGCAGACGATGGCTTGGCACTCAGCTCAAGGAATTCACGCTTGAATGCGGCACAGCGGCAAAAAGCTGCTCATTTTCCACATTTATTACAAAGCGATGCGGCAATAGAAAAAATTATTGCACAATTGCAAGCCTTAGGTTTTAAAGTGGATTACATTGCGGATCAATGGCAGCGACGTTTGGGAGCAGTGTGGTTAGATGACGTACGACTAATTGATAATATTTCGATAAAAAAGGAGTGATCATGTTTATTACTGTATTAAAATCAAAAATAGCTTATGCAACCGTGACACAAAAAGAATTATTTTATGTTGGTTCCATCACGATTGATGAAGACATCATGAAAAAAGCTCACTTACGGGAAAATGAAAAAGTTCAAGTAGTGAATTTGAATAATGGCGAACGGTTGGAAACGTATGTGATTAAAGGAGCGGCAGGTAGTCGTATTTTTAGCTTGAATGGCGCAGCAGCAAGAAAGGCAGAAGTGGGTGATAAATTATTTATTATTTCTTATGCCATGATTAATGCGGCTGAATCGCTCGAACCTGTTATTGTGGATTTAGAGCATTAATAAAGGGAGAAAATCGTATGCTATTATGCCTAGACATTGGTAACACGCATATCTTAGGTGGTGTATTTGATAATGATGAGTTAATCGCACGTTTTCGTTATGCAACACACTTGATTGGTACAGCAGATCAATTCGGTATTTTTTTAATTAATATATTGCAGGCAAAAAAAATCGCTCCTGAAAAAATCGACGTGACGGCTGTTAGCTCCGTGGTACCAAGTTATGATTTTACGATACGTCATACTATTTCGTTATATTTTAAATCTGAATTCTTCATGTTACAGGCAGGGGTGAAAACAGGATTAAATATCAAATATAAAAATCCAAATGAAGTCGGTGCTGATCGAATTGCTAATGCAATTGGTGCAGTGAATCTTTATCCGCAGCAGAATTTAATTATCATTGATATGGGAACAGCTACCACTTTATGTGCGGTGACGAAAAAGCGCGATTATTTAGGCGGCACTATTTTGCCTGGGATGCGTTTGGGGATGGAATCACTAAGAAGCAATACCGCCAAGTTGATGGAAGTGGACATTGAAGCACCCGCTGCTTATTTAGGCCGGTCTACGCGTGAAAGTATCCAAGCCGGACTCTATTATGGCCAATTAGGGGCGTTGCGAGAAATTATTGCGGGCTTTAAGCAAGAAGTGTTTCAAGGTGAGGCAGCCATGGTGATCGGGACGGGTGGATTTGCGCAATTGTATCGAGATAAGGCGTTGTTTGATGTGATCTTGCCAGATTTAGTCTTGCAAGGGCTGAGTAAGGCTTACGCGTATTCGCGATAAATCATCGGCAATCAGCATATACATCGCTGGCACGACAAATAGCGTAAACATCGTGCCAATGGCAATTCCTGTTGCAATCACTAAACCAATGTTGAATCGGCTTAACGCACCTGCACCGGTCGAGAGAATGAGAGGAATCACCCCTAATACCATGGCGGCTGTTGTCATCAAAATGGGGCGTAATCGCACATGTGCGGCCATCTGAATCGCTTCACGTTTATTTTTACCCGTGAGCTGCAAATCATTCGCAAATTGAACGATGAGAATACCATGCTTACTAATCAATCCAATCAAGGTCACCAAGCCGACTTCTGAATAAATATTCAAACTCGCGCCACCTATGCCTAAACTCACAAAAATCATCGCACCGCAAATAGACATGGGAACGCTGATAAGTACAATCAATGGATCACGAAAACTTTCAAACAGTGCAGCTAAAGCAAGAAAGATGACAATAAGGGCGAGGAAAAATGTCAAAATCAAGGCAGAACCTTCTTGGATGTATTGGCGTGATTGGCCGCCATAATCCATGGTGTATCCTTGCGGTAATACTTGCTTGCCAATATTTTCGAATGTCATTAACGCATCGCCCATAGTGACACCGGGTAAGGCCACAGCAGAAATAGTAGCCGAATTAAGCTGCTGAAAATGATTAATCGATTCTGGCACAATGGTTTTTTTAAGGCGTGCGATCGTCGAGAGAGGCACCGTCGAACCATTGGTGGTTTTGATATAATAATTTAATAATTGATGCGGATTTTCACGCTGGCTTCGTGCGATTTGCGGGATGACTTGATAAGAACGTCCAGCATAATCGAAATAATTAATATAACCCTCGCTTAAAGCATTACTAAGAACATTACCAACATCTTGCATATTCAAACCCAGTTCAGAAGCTTTATTGCGATCTAATAGAATAGAAGTTTGTTCTTGATCAATTTTTAGATCAGGGTCAATATAAGCAAATACGCCGCTGGCGTACGCCTGTTCAAGCACATTTTGTACCACTTCATTCAATTTATAAAAATCTTCTGTCGTCGTAATGACAAATTGGATAGGCAACCCACCGCCACCACCTGGTAACGATGGTAATTGAAATGCGGCTACTTTCGCACCAGCAATCTGGTCTAATTGACTTTGAATAGTGGGTTGAAG
>SCTP01000324.1 GCA_004322325.1 Gammaproteobacteria bacterium
AGATCTCTCATGAGCGATACCGAAAAAACCCGCACAAAAACGCGGGCAAATATATAAAAGTCTATCTTTATTATAGAACTTTTTAACCACAGAGCACCTGATTAGATGCGGTGTATTCAGGTAACTGCTTGATTAAACGTCTAAATTGACTACTTCTAAGGCATTTAATTCGATAAATTGCCGACGAGGCTCCACTTCATCCCCCATCAAGGTGGTGAAAATTTGGTCAGCCGCAACAGCGTCCTCTACCGTCACCTGCAACAGCCGACGGCGCTCAGGATCCATGGTCGTATCCCAGAGCTGATCGGGGTTCATTTCACCTAACCCTTTGTATCGGGATATGGTTTGCCCTTTTTTTGCTTCAGTGACCAGCCAGTTCATGGCTTGGCTAAAGGAGCGAATGGCTTGTTTTTTATCTTCGCGCTGAATATAAGCCCCTGGTTTAAGGAGTTGATTCAGTTTTTGACCAAAATGAGTTAATTTATGGTAATCCGTGGACAAAAATAAATCTTTATTAATCAAAGTGCTATGTATGATCCCATGATTGGTCACGTTCACCTTCGGAAGCCACCAATGACGCTCTGCCTCTTCACTTAATTCGATTTCATAGTAAATGGAAGCGATGTTTTGATTTAATTTCTCTTGAATCTGCTGCATCGTTTTTTCCATGGTTTCACGTTGCAAAAATTCCGCTTCACTTAAAGCTGGCATAAACATCAGCAATTCGATGAACTCTTTTGGATAACGCTTACCTAAGCGATTCACCACACCCATCATTGCATAATATTCTTTAACCAAATGTTCCAGCGATTCGCCTGTTAAAGAAGCGCCATCACCAGGATATAAAGCAGCATTATCCAAGGCGGATTGCATCAACCACTCTTCCAGTGCTTTCTCATCTTTTACGTAACGCTCTTGTTTACTTTTCTTGATTTTAAACAGCGGCGGTTGGGCAATATAAATATAACCTTTTTCAATTAATTCAGGCATTTGGCGATAGAAAAAGGTTAGTAAAAGGGTACGGATGTGGGAACCGTCGACGTCGGCGTCGGTCATGATAATGATGCTGTGATAGCGGACTTTGTCAGGCGCATATTCTTCTCTCCCGATACCGCAACCTAAAGCGGTAATGAGCGTAGCCACTTCAGCGGATGAAAGCATTTTATCAAAGCGCGCTTTTTCAACATTGAGGATTTTACCTTTAAGCGGTAACACCGCCTGTGTTTTACGATCTCTTGCTTGTTTAGCCGATCCGCCTGCCGAATCCCCTTCCACAATGAATAACTCAGAGTGAGTCGGATCTTCTTCCTGGCAGTCCGCTAATTTACCCGGTAACCCTGCCACATCTAAGGCACTCTTACGACGCGTTAATTCTCTCGCTTTACGCGCTGCTTCACGTGCTCGGGCTGCTTCAATCACTTTTGACACAATACTTTTTGCATCTTGCGGACTTTCCATCAAAAAATCTTGGAATTTTTCTCCCATCAATGATTCCACAATGGCTTTAATTTCGGATGAGACCAACTTGTCTTTAGTTTGAGACGAGAATTTTGGATTAGGCATTTTAACTGATAAAACAGCCGTCAATCCTTCGCGTAAATCATCACCCGTGGTCGATACTTTTTCTTTTTTGGTGTAACCTTCTTTTTCTAAATAATTATTGAATACGCGCGTGATAGCACTGCGAAAACCTGCCACATGTGTACCACCGTCACGTTGCGGAATATTATTGGTATAACAAAATAGTTTTTCTTGATAAGTCTCATTCCATTGCACCGCCACTTCGACAATGACTTTGTCTTTTTCTGCAGTGAAATAGAAAATTTTCGAATGAATAGGCGTTTTATTACGGTTTAAATCCTCTACAAACCCTTTTAATCCACCATGATATTCAAACGCATCATTTCTTCCCGTGCGTTCATCATTTAAGAAAATACGAATAGATGTATTCAAAAAGGCTAATTCGCGTAGACGTTTTGCTAAAATATCGTAGTTAAATTGGATATTTTTAAATATTTCTGCGCTGGGTTTAAAACAAACTTCCGTGCCTCTTTCTGCTGCCTCACCTGTCACGGCTAAAGGCGCTTTCGGGTCGCCTAAATGGTAATATTGCTCGTGTAGTTTCCCATTCATGCGAATCATTAAATGTAATTCATCTGATAATGCATTCACGACAGATACACCCACGCCATGCAAACCACCCGAGATTTTATACGAATCATTATCAAATTTTCCGCCAGAATGCAGGACCGTCATGATGACTTCAGCCGCAGAACGCCCTTCTTCAGGGTGAATATCTACCGGAATGCCGCGGCCATTATCTTTCACCGTCACAGATTCATCCGTATGGATAGTGACCCAAATGGTATCGCAAAACCCTGCTAATGCTTCATCGATGGAATTATCCACCAACTCAAACACCATGTGGTGTAAACCAGTGCCGTCTTCGGTATCACCAATATACATGCCTGGCCGTTTGCGTACGGCATCGAGGCCTTTTAGCACTTTAATTTTTGAGGAATCATAGTTTTCGGCTATATTATTCATACTCACCTTCTGATACTCCTAAGATTTAACCCTGCCTTGTTCCACGTGAAACACTTTCATCGGTACATCGAGTTTGTCATTCACATCAACAATTGTTTTGCTTTCTACTGCCGTGATAAAAACCTGTGTCTGTTGTTTGGCTAATAATGCGATGAGCTTGTGTCGACTCTGGAAATCTAATTCCGAGGGCAAATCATCTACTAGGTAAATTAACCGCTTATTTGCGAGCTTAGCCAATAACATTCCTTGGGCGATAATCATAGCACAAATAAGCAGTTTTTGCTGTCCTCTTGATAAAAAATGTTTCACCGCCACCCCACTGCTTTTCACTTCTAAATCGGCACGATGGGGGCCAAATAAGGTGTGACCAAAGCGGAATTCTTCAGCGGAAGAATGAGCTAGGACGGTGGCATAATCCAGGGTCTCGTTCCAGCCGGGCTGATAGTGGAGGGTAAAGTTGGGCATGGATAACAGAGCATCGGTGCATTCTTTAATATAAGGCGTCAGCATTCGAATGTAGTCGCGGCGTAGATGATCAAGTTCAGTGCCATATTTAATGAGTTCGTTCGTCCACCCTTCTAATTCTCTTTTAGGTCGCTGGCTTCGCAAAAGGGCATTACGTTGCTTAAGAACCCGTTCAAACTGGCGCCAGCAGGGGAGAAAAGCCTCAAAATGGTAGAAAAGGCCCCAATCGAGGTATTTCCGGCGAAAATGCGGGCCGGATTCGAATAATTGGTGCGATTGGGAGTGGATGATGCGTACCGGTAAAAGAGAAGCCAGTTCCACGATACTCTCTGCCTCTTTCTCAGCGATGCGGATGCGAGTAGAACCGCTGCGATCGCGCTCAAGGCCAACGGGAAGTTGGCGTTCGCTGTCGATAAGCAATTGAGAAAAAAGGGAAAATTTCTCTGTCGTTTGGCGAATGAGGCGAGCAGGGGTGGCGCTACGGAAGGAGCGGCCTAAGCTGAGGTAATGAATGGCTTCGAGTAAGCTGGTTTTGCCGCTGCCATTATCGCCGCAGAGGATGTTTAAACCATGAGAGGATTCCATCTCAATGGCAACTAAGTTTCTAAAATCAGTAATATGTAAAATTTTAATGGGCATATGGTTATGAAAGCGCTAATACTTGGCGTAACCCATCATCAATTAAGTTCATTTCATGAGCAGATAAAACGCCTTCAAAGTGAATAAACCTTTTCTTATCCAACGCACGAAGTTGATCTATTATCGCACATACCATCGTATTATTAAGGTAAACCTTGATACTTAGGCCAGGTATTTCTTTCGCTCGCGTTGATAATGGAACAGCAATAGCGGTGCCCCGACCACTATTCATAGGCGTAGCCCCCACCAGTACCCATGGGCGAGTTTTCTTTTGCTCATGTCCTTGCACCTGATGTTCTTCGACAAGATAGACGTCACCACGTTTGAATTTGAATATATTCTTAAAATTAGACATTCTCCAACCCATCCTCGCCAAATTCGCTATCCCATGTAGCCATTTCTTCTTTTAAACCATCTTGATTTTCAAGCTCCATAGCACGCAGGTAAAGATTGTTCTCACGAACACGAATTTCTTTTTCTAACAGGGCAGCCAGTACCTTACTTCGCTCTCTTGAGGGGATAGCCGCTTTCATGCGTATTACTAATTGATCTGGAAGAGAAAACATTACTTTAGATGTCATAAACGATGCCTCTTTTCTATATTATATATTATAGATTATATATTAAATAAGTCTATTTACGCTTTTCGACCTTTAACGAGTACTTGGCAGTCATTCACCACTACTTTTTCATTTTCTGCTTGTGCTCTTTTCTCAGCCGTATCGCCGATTTTTGATAAAATCTCGGCATAAATATCCGTAAACATCATCAGACTTTGTGGCTGATATTGGCATTTTATCAACATGTTATTGCCTAAAAGCTGATAAGCCGTATCCACCACACAATGATTGTTTTGATAACCTTGGATGAGTGAAGTAAAGAAAAGAAGACTCGGGAAGCCGGGAACGGTATAGCGGTAAATACCCGGCTTACATTGCCGGAGGTTAGCGGCATAGTTTTTTAATTTAGCGACGATATCTTCTTGAAGTTGGTCAGCATTTTGGATAGTGGTATTAAATCGTCGGTTATAAGCTTGTATATTTTGTGCCAGGGTAACAGGTTTATCGTTAACAGGCGCTGGAGCAGGTAATATGATTTTATTTTGCACAACTGGCTTTGTATCTGGCGTTTTTTTAACAGGCATCACCGGTTGCAATGGCGGATCAAAATGAGCGGAAAATAAACCGCTGCCTTCACTTGAGCTATATTCACCTTGGATATCACGAATTGCTTTGGCTTGGTTAGTTTCTACCAGGAGAAAAGTATCACTTTCCTCACCACATCGCCATTCATATTGAATTTGATTATCGGTGATTTTCTTTTCATGCCCCTCTCCTAGCTGTCGTTGCAGCCAGGATACATTCATCCAGGAAAAATGATGTTGTTGAAGCGAACCCGTATATTTGTTAATGTCTCGGCTCATTCGATTGACTATATCTTCACAGGAAGAAGCATTTGCTAGCGTGAAAGGAATAGAAAGTAAGCAATTGAAAATAAGAATACGCGTCCATGTCGTCATCATAAGCGCCTTTGTACTGACAATAATGTCCCTATTTTACATGTAAAGGAGAATTTTATGCAAAACACCCGGCAGCATCCTCATGATGCTATCTCACTATGGCAACACTTATGTAACAACAACTTTTCTCAGGAAGATTATCAAGTATTTGCTAAAAACAGGGGAAAGAAATTAATTTATAAACACATTGAATCACTGCAAGGCGATGCGCAAGCTAAAGCCATTTTGCAGGCGATCAACCACGATCACCCCATTGGAAAATTATTTTGGACGCAACGCGGTATGTGTGAACCTAATCTAGAAAGCGGATATCTAAAGAAGTTAGTTAATTTATTACGAATAAATAAAGCAAAAGAAAAAGAATGTCAGCATCAAGGATATAAAAATAATAATATGTTTAGGCAGCCTACTGCTATACTTGTTAAAACATCGAAAGAAGAAATTCAACATACAAGGAAAAGGACAGTTTAATAAAAACTGTCCTTTACTTATTTCACAACCGCATCGGCATCACCACGTAAATACTATATTCCCCTTCCACCGGCTCAATTAACACACCGCTATTCGAATCCGTAAACACACAGCGTATGCACTTCGTCGTAATCGTCGACACTACATCGAGCCAATAAGCTACATTAAAGCCGATTTCCGTTTTATTACCCGCATATTCCAACGACATCGCTTCTTCCGCTTGTTCTTGATCTGAATTATTCGCCGTAATTAATAATTTACTTGGCTCAAATTGAAAACGTACGCCGCGAAATTTTTCGTTTGATAAAATCGACGCACGCACTAATGCCTGCTTAATCACTTCACGATCACCCACCGCACTCATCGTGCCTTTTGGAATAAGGCGATTGTAATCGGGATATTGCGCGTTAATTAATTTGGAAGTGAAAATATAATCAGACGACATCACACGAAAACGGCTTTCACCGATGTGAATCGTGACATCTTCTTCATTATCACTTCCTAGTAAGCGAATTAATTCAAGCACACTTTTACGCGGTAAAATCACTTTCGCTTGCGCCTCACCAATGCTTTCATCTTGAATCGATGAGAGTGCTAATCGATGACCATCTGCTGCGACGCATTTAATAGAATGCTGATTGATATCAAGAAACGCACCATTCAAATAATGTCGCACATCTTGTTGACCCATCGCAAAATACGTTTTATTCAGCAAGTTTTTCAAATGTGTTTGCTTTAAGTTAAATTGCACCGAATAGTGTGTATCTTCCAAGCTCGGAAATTCTTCCGCTGGCAAGGTATTCAACATAAAGCAACTCTCGCCTGCGCGTACCACCAGATAATTTTTCTCGATGGATAAGCGTACCATCACACCCTCCGGCAACGTGCGGCAAATATCGAATAATTTTCTTGCCGAGACAGTGATAGAACCTTGCGACGTCATGGATTCGAGTGTCACAAAACCCACTAACTCAATTTCTAAATCTGTGCCGATTAATAACAAACGATTGTCTCTAATCGTCAGCAACACATTGGAAAGAATCGGCAAGGTTTGCTTTTTTTCCACGACACCGCTGACAGCTTGCAGGGGTTTAAGCAGGGCTTCGCGTTGAATTGTAATGTCCATGGTTGTTCTCACTATGTCGTCAATATTCGTAATAAATTGGTATAGTCTTCTTCAATATCTGCATCTGATTGACGCAATTCTGCAATCATCCGGCAAGCGTGTAACACCGTCGTGTGATCCCGCCCACCAAACGCATCGCCAATTTCCGGTAAACTATGGTTAGTCAATTCTTTCGCCAGCGCCATCGCAATTTGCCGCGGTCTAGCGACGGAACGATTGCGGCGTTTGGATAATAAATCAGCCACTTTGATTTTGTAATATTCTGCAACGGTGCGTTGGATGTTTTCAACCGTCACCAGCTTATCTTGTAAAGCGAGTAAATCACGTAGTGCTTCTTTGACGAAATCCAATGTAATAGCTTTACCGGTGAAATGCGCATTGGCAATGATCCGCTTGAGTGCTCCTTCTAGCTCACGCACGTTGGAGCGGATACGTTTCGCTACAAAGAAAG
>SCTP01000046.1 GCA_004322325.1 Gammaproteobacteria bacterium
TTATTTTTAAACCTGCTCCCCTCTTAAGGAATTCGGTAGGGCTTCAGTAATTCTGACCGAAACCATTTGTCCAATGAGGCGTTTATCACCTATAAAGTTAACCACACGATTATTTTCTGTTCTTCCTGACATTTGCTCCGGATGCTTAACCGCCGGTCCCGTGACTAAAATTGTTTGTATCGTTCCTACCATCTTTTCGCTAAAACGTCGTGTATTCAATAAGATACGTTCTTGCAAAATAGCGAGTCGCTGTTTTTTGACTTCCAGGGGTACATCGTCCGGTAATTGTGCGGCCGGCGTGCCGGGTCTTGCACTATAAATAAAGCTGAAGGAGTGATCGAATTCTATTTCATGGATCAAATTCATGGTGGCTTCAAAGTCTTCATCCGTTTCCCCGGGGAAACCGATAATAAAATCAGAAGAAAGGCTGATGTCAGGTCGAACTTTGCGCAGGCGGCGGATTTTTGCTTTGTATTCCAAAGCAGTATAACCTCGTTTCATGGCGGCTAAGATGCGATCGGAGCCACTTTGCACGGGTAAGTGTAAGTGATTGACTAATTGAGGAATTTCTTCAAAGGCTTGAATCAAGCGATTGGAAAAAGCGAGTGGGTGCGAGGTGGTAAAACGGATGCGTTCAATGCCATCGATGGCGGCGGTGTATTCAATAAGCGTGGCTAAATCCGCTATATCACCTTCATGACGTGGGCCGCGATAGTCGTTCACATTTTGACCAAGAAGATTGATTTCTTTTACGCCTTGCTCAGATAATGCCACGATTTCAGCTAGCACATCGTCGAGTGGACGGCTAATTTCTTCGCCGCGCGTATAGGGGACCACGCAAAAACTGCAATATTTACTGCATCCTTCCATGATGGTCACAAACGCGGTAGGCCCTTCCGCGCGCGGTTCAGGTAAGCGGTCAAATTTTTCGATTTCAGGGAAACTAATATCCACCACAGCTTGTTGTTTAGCTTTGCGTTCTACCAGCATGTCGCCTAAACGATGAATGGTTTGCGGGCCGAAGATTAAATCGACATAGGGGGCTCGTTTTAGGATGGCGGCGCCTTCTTGGCTTGCCACACAACCACCTACGCCAATGATAAGATGAGGGTTACTTAGCTTTAATGCACGCCAGCGCCCTAATTCAGAAAATACTTTTTCCTGAGCTTTTTCACGAATAGAGCAAGTGTTGAGCAGTAATACGTCTGCTTTTTCTGGATCATCGGTTTTTTCCAGCTGATGCGAAGCCATGAGCACTTCCGCCATTTTACTGGAGTCGTACTCATTCATTTGACAGCCGTGTGTTTGGATGTAAAGTTTTGGCATAGGCGCGTATGATAGTCAATTCTTTACGTGAAGGCTAGCGGGGGGATAGGGTGGAATCATTAGAAAGTCGAGTGGATAAATTACATTTAAAAAACATCAAGCGGCATATTTTTTTATGTTGCGATCAAACAGTGCCGAAATGCTGCGATAAAGCGGCAGGGCTTGAAGCGTGGGATTATTTAAAAAGCCGTCTGAAAGAATTGCAATTGTCTGAGCAAGGTGGCATTTACCGTTCGAAAGTGAATTGCCTGCGAATTTGCCAACAAGGCCCGATTGCTGTCGTGTACCCGGAGGGGGTGTG
>SCTP01000325.1 GCA_004322325.1 Gammaproteobacteria bacterium
CCCATTACGCCGATCGGGTGAGTGCCGCAAGAGAAGCAGGCTGTGATTTTGCTCTACTGTGCAATAATCGCAAAGGTGTCATCGATGTGTTGGATAACCTGCCTTATGCGCAACATCAGGTAGGTGAAGAAAAATGGGTTAGCTTACAAGGTAAACGAAAATAATGAGTAAACTGAATAAAATTGAAACTGTTTTAAAAGAAGCAGAATGTCTTTATAGTTTTTCAGAAGTGAATGAAGCCTTAGATCGGATGGCGCAAGAAATAACCGCCACCCTGCAAGATCAAAATCCACTTATTTTATGCGTGATGACAGGCGCCCTTATCACCACCGGCCACCTTGTCACACGCTTACATTTTCCACTCGAAATCGATTATATCCATGCAACGCGTTATCGCGGCACCACACGCGGCGGTGATTTGCATTGGCTAGTCGAACCGCGTCAATCATTGAAAGATCGCACCGTGCTAATCGTGGACGATATCATGGATGGTGGTTTAACCATCGCAGCCATTATGGATTATTGCAAACAAGCGCAAGCCAAAGCGATTTATTCTGCTGTCATGGTTAGCAAAAAACGGACTCGCGAACCGGGCGTGGATTTTGAGCCTAATTTTGTCGGCGTTACCACGGAAGATAAATATTTATTTGGTTTTGGCTTGGATTATGAAGAATATTTGCGTAATGTACCGGGTATTTACGCAGTGTCAGAAAAATAATAGGAAAAGATTATGATAGGATTCATTTGGCTGGTTACTTTTTTACTTGTTTTTGGAACATTGGCTTATCAACGTGCTTCATTAGTGATATGGACGATTAGTTTTGCCTTATTACTTGCCTTTGCTACCAAGTTACATGGCTTCACCGTCAGCGTCAGTTTGAGTTGGATGGTGTATTTAACCCTCGCACTTCTTCTCAATATCACCCCTTGGCGCCGCCGTTTGAGCCAGCCATTGTTTAAGTTTTATTGCAAAGTCATGCCTTCGATGTCGCATACCGAGCGAGACGCTATTGCCTCGGGTACCGTAACATGGGAAGGCGATTTATTCCGCGGTAATCCTGATTGGCAAAAATTACTCTCTCTTCCTACTCCCATGCTCACCGCAGAAGAGCAAGCTTTTCTGGATGGACCGGTTGAAACCTTGTGTCGCATGTTATCTGATTGGGACATCACGCATAATCGCGCTGATTTGCCACCAGAAGTATGGGAATTCATGAAGAAGCAAGGTTTTTTTGGTTTCATCATTCCTAAAGAATATGGCGGCAAACAATTTTCTGCTTATGCGCATTCACAAATCATTACGAAAGTTAGTGGACGCAGTATTACTGCCTCAACCACTATCTCTGTACCCAACTCTTTAGGCCCCGCTGAATTATTACTGCATTATGGAACAGAAGAACAAAAGCATTATTACTTACCTCGCTTAGCAAGAGGCGAAGAAATCCCTTGTTTTGCTTTGACTTCACCCGATGCAGGATCCGATGCGAGTGCGATGACGGATTATGGCATTGTCTGTTTTGCTGAGCACGCAGGGCAGAAAACATTAGGTATTCGATTAAATTGGAATAAACGCTATATCACTTTAGCGCCTGTCGCGACGGTGATTGGTTTGGCGTTCAAGCTTTATGATCCTGATCGTTTACTGGGTCATCAAGAAGATATTGGCATCACTTGCGCATTAATTCCACGCAATACACCCGGGATTACCATTGGCCGTCGCCATTTTCCATTAAATACACCGTTTCAAAATGGCCCTATCCAAGGAAAAGATGTTTTCATTCCTATCGATTGGATCATTGGCGGTGTGAAACAAGCCGGTAATGGCTGGCGCATGTTGATGGAATGCCTTGCTGCCGGTCGTGCAATCACGTTGCCTGCTAGCACACTTGGCGGTGCGAAAGTATTATCGTACGCGACTGGTGCTTATGCGCATATTCGCAAACAATTTAATATGGCGATTGGCCGCTTTGAGGGGATTGAAGAACCCTTGGCTCGCATCGGTGCTTACACCTATATTATGGATGCTGCACGAACATTAGCGGTCAGCAGTGTGGATATGGGTGAAAAACCCGCGGTGGCTTCAGCCATTGTGAAATATCATGTCACCGAACTCGGTCGAAAAATTGCGATTGATGGAATGGATATTCATGGCGGTAAAGGCATTTGCTTAGGACCGAAAAATTATCTGGGCAGAGGTTATGAATCTTCTCCTATTGCCATCACAGTAGAAGGTGCAAATATTCTCACGCGCAATATGATTATCTTTGGTCAAGGCGCATTACGCTGTCATCCTTATGTATTAGCTGAATTAGAAGCAGCGCACTTATCTGATCCCAAAGCAGGATTGATAGCCTTTGACAAAGCCGTGATGAAACACATGGCATTTGGCATGAGCAATGTCATCCGCAGTGTCGTGTTAGGTTTAACCAGCAGCTATTTAGTCGTAGCACCGCGCGGCAAAACGAAACGCTATTTCCAACATGCTACACGTTTCAGTTCAGCTTTAGCGATGATGACCGATGTGAGTATGTTAACGTTAGGCGGAAGTTTAAAACGAAGAGAAAATATTTCTGCCCGTTTAGGCGATGTTCTAAGTTATTTATATCTCTTATCCGCCGTTCTCAAGCATTATCATACGCAAGGTGAACCGGTAGATGATCTTCCGCTTGTGCGTTTTGCTGGTGATTATTGCCTGTATGAAATACAAACGCGATTGGATGAACTTTTGAGAAATTTCCCTAATCGTTGGGCTGCTTTCTTCTTACGACGTTTGATTTTCCCGTGGGGTTTGCATTTTACCAAGCCAAAAGATAAATTAAACCATAAAATAGCCCAATTATTGATGACGACGTCAGAAACGCGAAGGCGTTTATCCGCCGGTGCTTACTTAGCGCCAGAAGAGAATGTCTTGGCAGATATACAAGATGCTTTAATTAAAACAATCGCGTCTGAGCCCATTGAGAAAGCCATTAAATCAGCGAAACGCAACAGCGAGATTGTCGGTTATACTATTCTTGAGCAAGCACAATCAGCGCTCGAGAAAAAAGTCATTACGATGGAGCAATTTGATATTTTTATTCAAGCAGAGGAAGCACGTCAAAAGGTAATTGCAGTCGATGATTTTACGACGGCTGAATTAGCACGAATTATTATTAACGTTGATCAATCCTATGCAGAATCAAACGGCACCGACGGGTAAACAAGGAGAATTACTAGTTTACCTTGCCTATCTAACGGGATTTTTCTTACTCTTAGAGATAAGTTTTTTTATTCAAAGTAATAAATCTTATCTCTTTGTGTTTAATTTTGTTTCTGACCGTCTGGCGATCCCTCTCACGATTGTGCCTGGCGTGATTTATTTTATTGCCATTCAATTATTAGTTCACAGTTTATATTGCCTACTCGTTTGGATAGTGACTGTTTCAGCAGCGAATATGCTCAAACTGCCAGAAGATAAAAGGCTTCGTTTTGGCATCGGCATTTGGTTATTAGGTCTTGTGACTATTCTTATCGCGAATCAATATTTTTTCCCTAATTCTAAATTTGCAGGACTGACTGCACTTATTTTTACGAATCGCCAGTTATTAAAAGCAGTATTTATTTTATTAGTGACCTGTTGCTATTTCCTGATTATTTTAGCGGTTTTAAGGCGCTGGTGGTTACTTTTTGTTGTGATAACAACAGTAGCCAATTTTACTTTTTTCAAATCGCATCCCTCTATTGTGCAAGATGGCGCAACACCTGAATGGCCTAATATTATTTTTGTCGGCGTCGATTCGTTACGACCTGATTTTTTAAGCTATTTTGGCCGTGAGCAATCGACACCTTTTTTTGATACTTTTCTGAGTCAAGCAACTGTCTTTACCGAAGCAGTGACGCCATTAGCGCGTACCTTTCCTTCCTGGACGAGTATTTTATCAGGAGATTATCCCAAGCAAACCGGCGCGCGTTTTAATTTACCCCAACCACAGCGTCTGCACTTAAGCGACTCACTACCAGCGATTTTACATCGCCAAGGGTATGAAACGATTTTTGCGACAGACGAAACACGGTTTAGTAATATCGACACTTATTTTGGTTTTGATCAGGTTGTTACCCCGCCGATGGGATTAAATGATTTTCTTCTCGGTTCCTTTAATGATTTCCCTTTATCAAATCTCATTGTGAATACGCCCATTGGCAAATGGTTTTTCCCGCACAGTTATGGCAATCGACCGGTGGAATTTACCTATGAGCCGGATAGTTTTTTAAAATTAATCCAGCCCGTCTTACATACTTCACGGACTAAACCGTTGTTTCTGGCCATTCATTTTTGCTTGCCGCATACTCCCTATGTATGGGCAGGGTTGCCTGCACAAGGATTGACTGGGGTGGAGCGTTATCAAGCCAGTATTTTGCGTGTAGATGAACAAGTAAACGACTTTTTCCGCCTCTTAAAACAAAATCACCTTCTTGATCACGCGATTGTAGTGTTACTTTCTGATCATGGTGAGGCGCTCGAATTTGCGGGTGATCGGATTACGGAAAAAGAATCCTTTGTGCCTGCCAAGCATAATAAAAATATCCCTCTCCCTGCCTTTTATCCGCCGGGGTTGGATGATGAGCAAGTAGACCAATCTGTGGGTCATGGGACAGATGTATTAGGTTTATCGCAATATCATACTTTATTGGCGTTTCGATTATATGGCTTGGGGCCCCAAAGAACGGATGCGATTCCTGGCGTAGTATCGCTCATCGATATTAAACCAACTGTGCTTGATTTGATCAACGTGCCGCGAGATAAAAAATTGACCTCTTTAGCGCCGCTCATTAAAGGCCAGTCGGTAGCCTTGCCACTTCATCATCTTTTCCTCGAAAGTGATTTTTCTCCCGCGGCTATTCGTACTATTTACCCTAAGGTGAAGGAAGCAATTCTGGAAGGAGTGGATCTTTTCCAAATCGATCCCTCCACGACGCGGTTAATGGTAAAAGATTCCATGGCGGAAATGAGTATTAATAGTAAGCAATATGCCGATATTTATGGGGACTGGATGTTGGCGTTATATCCGCAAAGCAAGAACGTCCGCATGCCGATTTTGGTGAACCTGGTGACAGGAGATTGGACGAACGATTTGAACTCTGTGTTTGCCCAACAATCGCCTGCTTTGATCATGTTAAACGCATTAAAAGACTTCTATGGCGAAGAATTAACAGGCACGCTTGTATAAAATTGTTCACAAAATGCGACTTCTCACCCGCCTTCTGTTTAAATAAGCGGCAATTCAGTGTCTAAGCGAGCGTAAATATTTAAGCTATTGATTCTAAATGAGTATTTACTTCTGTGCATTTCCTGATCTTTTAACTCGAAGTCTTGATTTGACGGATTTCAGGCTAGTTTTCGATAGCTTACTCACAGAGTTATCCACAGAATCTGTGGATGAAAAAAAGAGAGGGAAAATAGAAGAATATTCAGTAGACTGTGTCATCTAAATAAGTGTTAATGGGAGAAACATGATGACTACTAGCTGGATGATGGAGGATCAACAGCGAAAGATTTTATCTCTCTTTGGTCAGATTGAATATGATCCTGATTATGAGTATAAAAAAGAGCGATATCGCAGAAGCGGAAAAACCGGCCCTCACATGAGTTCCGGTTTACCCGAGCCCGAGCTGCTCTAAAGCTTAATTTTATCTTTCACCCAAATGCCTGCCTGCTTCAAATTAGCATCCGTCCAAGGACCTTGGGAGCAAGTGCCTGTTTTCCAAATCGCACCGGAACGAAAATCATCGGAATAATTCCAATTCGTCCAGCTGATTTTTTTGCTATTCATTAACTGCATATATTTATCCGACATCTGAAAATCATTGGCACCATCACCGGTATAGGTTTGCGTGCCAAATTCAGTGACGAAAATGGGTAATACGTTTGATGCTTTATCCAATTCATTTAAGTACTCATCACGATGTGAGGCAGCATAAAAATGAAAGGTGTACATAATGTTGGGATAGTTAAGTGGTTGATTAATGATGTCTTGTGACGTTCTTCCATCCGACACACCCAATGAACTCCAACCCACTGTACCGACGATAATCACTGTTTTGGGATCAATCGCCCGAATAATAGGAATGAG
>SCTP01000326.1 GCA_004322325.1 Gammaproteobacteria bacterium
ATTTAATCCACTAAACTTTAATGAGCTCTAATAATCAGTTTTTGCTTGAACAAGTACACCTAATATTTCATCATGTGAATCTAATGGTGTACTTTTAAAACAACTATATTTAGGATTTAGGCATCGTATGAAGGTAGTATTATTTTTTATTATAAATTGCCTAAAAAAATATTTCTTTGGTTTATTATGAGAATATCCTAAATAAAATTTACCATTTTTTATTTGCTTGTTTGGATCAAAAATCAACAAAGTACCCTTAGGAAATTTAGGCTCCATAGAATCGTCAGCCATTTTAATAGCAAACCCTTCTTGAGAAACCTCTGCATCTACCTCAATTATCTCTTTTAAATTTGATATTGTTCCTGAAAAAGGCAGAAAAGAATTTTCTGCCAAATCAATTAAAGGAATTTTCACCCATCCTAGATGCTCCAGAGAAAACTTTGCTTCAGAAGGGAGCACACTATCTCCGATAAGCTGGCTAACTGATATCCTAAAATAGGAAGATAAAGGGAGTAATGTTTCTAATTTCGGATTTGTATTTTGACCAGTAACGATACGATTAATTACCTGTTGAGGTATACCCGTCCTCCGAGCTAGCTCTCTTTCGCTCAATTTTGAATATTCCAATAAATTTTTTAAATTATTACCTAAATTATTCATCGTTATACTTATATGCTTTTAAATAAAAGTAGAAAGATATCTTAAAACAAAATTATAAAAATATCTAAAACTCTCTTGACATGACACTTTAGAGTGTTATTATTGACCCTCCAGAGTGTCAACAATAGGAATGTAGCGCCGATGTTAGTGGAGTTGTTAAAAAATAATCAAATGGCCAAACAATTTTATAAGCTCATCTTATATCATCCTCATTCCACTCGCTTTCAAAAGCTTTCTTTTTTAGAAAAGAAGCTAATCGATTTCCATCGATTTCAACTTCTACTTCAAATCGCCAACGCTGCTTATGAAAAACATTATCAAGCTTATTTTGAATTATTTAAGTTAAATGAAAATATAAGGGAAACTATGAAAATACAAAATCTAGCACAATTCGTAGTCAATAGTATTATTTTAACAGGGGAATATAATATTAATGGCCTTGCTTATTATGCAAATACAACTATTGATATTATCGAAGATATAAAAAGAGGTAACTTAATCTATCCCTCTTATTATGTTATGAATAAGCTTCTTGAAATTTTCTTCTATGTCAATAAACAGCTATGTGAGGAAATATGGGAAAAACTTTTTGAGCAATAAATTTTTGGATATATCAAATATGAGTGGTCAGCAATTGGCATATAGTACAATATAAAATTAACTATATGCCTTGCTGTAATCTGATAAAAACCCTAATCATCCGCTTGATTCCGAATATCTGCTACAATACTCAAACATGAAAATAGTACAACTAAAAATGGCAGAATGAAACTGACATAACGAGGTGTTTCTACTTCTAACACATTCAACACAAAGGCTTGTAAGACATAAGTAAATACACTTATCAGAATTAAAAATACGATACACGCCACCCAATAAATCACTTCTGGCTTATTCTGACGGAATAAATGGGGCTGACGGATTGATTGCGGGAATTTTTTTACTAACCACATCACCGCCGCTTGACGTAAACGCGGTTTCTCTACCCAATCCATCAACAAATAATATCCATCTAACTCTTGTAACGGACTTAACATTCGAAAAGCACCCATATACGTATAAAGTGTGAATAACCACAACATACTTTGGATATAAAGATTAGGAATAACGTACATCAAACAAGCAGACAAACCAGCGATAAATAGATCCACATACACTCCCGCCAAATTAACCAACATACGCTGCTTACGGTCCGCTAGCCACATATCCGAGGTATCGGTAAAAGCAATCGGCATGAGCCAATACCAACCCACACCAATATAATGCACTTCTCGGCCCACCGCTTTTACTGCAAATGCATGCCCTAATTCATGCAGCATGACGCCAGCAA
>SCTP01000327.1 GCA_004322325.1 Gammaproteobacteria bacterium
CATGAGTAAAGTAGCATTTAATCGTACGAAAGAGCACGTTAACGTTGGCACGATAGGGCACGTTGACCATGGTAAGACGACGTTGACCGCCGCGATAGCAACGATTATGGCAAAGAGACATGGTGGCGAAGCGATGAATTACGATCAAATTGACAAGGCACCAGAAGAAAAGGCGCGTGGCATCACGATCTCGACCTCGCATGTGGAGTACCAATCCGTGAAGCGGCATTATGCGCATGTGGACTGCCCTGGCCATGCTGACTATGTAAAGAACATGATCACAGGTGCTGCCCAGATGGATGGTGCGATTCTAGTCGTGTCCGCTGCCGATGGTCCGATGCCGCAAACCCGCGAACACATCTTGTTAGCTCGCCAAGTGGGTGTGCCTTACATTGTGGTATACCTGAACAAAGCGGACATGGTAGACGACAAAGAACTGCTGGAACTGGTGGAGATGGAAGTCAGAGACTTATTGACACAGTATAAGTTTCCTGGCGACAAGACGCCGATTGTTGTTGGCAGTGCGTTGAAAGCCCTAGAAGGGGACACCAGCGAAATTGGTGAGCCATCGATCGTTAAGTTAGTAGAAACGATGGACGAATATATCCCGATCCCAGAGCGCCCCATTGACCAGCCCTTCTTGCTGCCGATCGAAGACGTATTTTCTATCTCTGGCCGCGGTACAGTGGTCACAGGCCGTGTAGAAAGAGGGATCGTGAAGGTAGGCGAAGAACTAGAAATAGTCGGGTTGAAGCCGACGGTGAAGACGGTATGCACGGGCGTAGAGATGTTCCGTAAGTTATTGGATGAAGGCCGCGCAGGCGATAACGTCGGTGTGTTATTAAGAGGCACGAAGCGGGAAGACGTTGAGCGTGGACAAGTGCTAGCGAAACCTGGCACAATAACGCCCCACACGAAGTTTGAAGCGGAAGTGTACGTCTTGTCGAAAGAAGAAGGTGGTCGTCATACCCCGTTCTTCAAGGGCTACCGTCCGCAGTTTTACTTCCGCACGACGGACGTAACGGGTCAAATCGAGTTACCGGAAGGTGTGGAAATGGTGATGCCAGGCGATAACATCAAGATGAACGTGGTGTTGATAGCGCCCGTGGCGATGGAAGAAGGGGTACGTTTTGCGATTCGTGAAGGTGGCCGTACCGTCGGTGCGGGTGTCGTAGCGAAAGTCATTGAGTAATAAACTATGTCTATGAAAAATCAAAGAATTCGCATTCGGTTAAAGTCGTTTGACCACCGATTGATCGATAAGTCGACAAAAGAGATTGTTAAAACGGCAAAGCAAACCGGATCACAAGTCTGTGGTCCGGTGCCACTGCCAACCCGGATCGAACGTTACACGGTTTGTAATGCACCTAACGCGGATAAGGATGCACGAGATCAGTATGAAGTGCGTACTCATAAGCGAATGGTGGACATTAACCGCCCCACCGACAAGACGATTGATGCGCTCATGAAGCTTGATCTGGCGGCCGGCGTTGATGTGAAAATCAGTGTAGATACTAATGAAAAGTAATGCCTAGAAGAGGCGACGACAATGATAGTAGTTGGAAAAAAATCTGGAATGACACGAATTTACACCGAAGATGGGGTTTCTGTCCCTGTCACTGTGGTTCAGGTGTTGCCTAATCGTGTCACACAAATTAAGACCATCGAAAATGATGGTTATGCAGCGGTTCAGGTGACCACAGGTGACCGCAAGCGTTCTCGTTTGACCCAAGCGGAAGCCGGCCATTTTGCGAAAGCAAACGTTGAGCCAGGCGCAGGCCTTTGGGAGTTCCGTCTGGAAGGTGAGGACTTAGGCGATATCGCCCTCGGGTCTGAAATTAAAGTAGATCGCTTTACTGTCGGCCAGTATGTCGATGTGTCGGGAACAACAAAGGGTAAAGGCTTTGCTGGTGTCATTCGGCGCCACCATTTTAGTTCTGGTGATGCTTCGCATGGTAACTCGGTGTCGCACAACAAGCCGGGTTCTATCGGGCAACGGCAATCGCCTGGTAAAGTTTTTAAAGGCAAGCGTATGGCTGGCCACCTCGGTGATGTGAAACGCACGATTTTGTCCCAACAAATCGTTCGTATTGATGCTGAGCGTAATCTTGTATTTATCAAAGGCGCTGTACCAGGTGCAGTCAATGGGTGTGTGATCATTCGCCCTGCTATTAAGAAGAGCGCATGAGGAGAGAGCCGTGGAACTACAATTAGCACATTCACAAAAAAAACTGGCGTTGGCTGATGAAGTATTTGCCTGCGATTTTAACGAATCCTTGATTCATCAAGTGGTTACCGCCTATATGTCAGCAGCGCGAGCGGGCACCAAAGCACAAAAAACACGTGCTGAAGTGAGCGGCGGTGGCATTAAACCCTGGCGCCAAAAAGGCACGGGTCGTGCACGTGCGGGTACCATTCGCAGTCCACTGTGGCGAAAAGGGGGCAAAGTCTTTGCTGCTAAACCACGCTGCTATAAGCAGAAAGTGAACAAGAAAATGTACAAAGGCGCTTTACGCTCTATTTTGTCAGAATTAATTCGTCAAGATCGGTTACTGATTGTTGAATCGTTCCAAGTGGATGCACCCAAGACAAAAGTGTTATTGCAAAAGCTAAATGATATGAAACTAGATGGTGAAATCTTAATCGTTGCCGATGCCATTGACGAAAACCTATATTTAGCCGCCAGAAACCTCTTTTATGTCGATGTCAGAGATGCGGCCATGTC
>SCTP01000328.1 GCA_004322325.1 Gammaproteobacteria bacterium
CAGCGTTAGATAAAGCGATGGAAGCGAATATGACCAAAGATGTCATCGAGCGTGCGATCAAGCGCGGGGTGGGTGGCATGGAAGGTGAAAATGTCGAAGAAGTTCGCTATGAAGGGTATGGCCCAGGGGGTATTGCTGTGATGGTCGATTGCATGACGAACAATCGTAATCGGACCGTGGCGGAAGTGCGGCATGCTTTTTCTAAGCATGGGGGTAATTTAGGCACGGATGGATCGGTGGCGTATTTATTTAAAAAGCAAGGTCAATTGACGTATGCACCAGGCGTGGATGAAGAGCGTCTGATGGAGCATGCCTTGGAAGCGGGGGCGGAAGACATTATTGTCAATGATGATAAGAGTGTTGATGTGATTACGACGCCAGAAACGTTTATTATGATTAAAGATTTGCTGGTTAAATCCGGGTTGGTGCCTGCGCAAGCGGATGTGACGATGATCGCAGGAACGAATGTGCCGATTACGGATAAAGAAACGGCGGAAAAAGTGGTGGGATTAATCGATGCGTTGGAAGATTTAGATGATGTGCAATCGGTTTATTCGAATGCAGATATTGCGGCAAAGATTATGGAAGAGTTGGCGTGAGAAAGGTAGAGTTAAGCGTTGAGGGTGACGACGGGGTATTCGCCGATTTTTGAATCGTTGGTAATAATAATTAGATCGTGCAATTTGGCTTGTATTATTAATAAGCGGTCAAAAGGATCAGCATGCAATAAGGGTAAATCAGCAACCCCTAAACCTTCTTCAGGCATAATAGGCAATATTTTAAAACTCTCTGCTGCTGCGGTTTCTATTAAATTATGCGGCAAAGTGAGACGTCCCAAACTTTTCTTGATGGCCATTTCCCAAAAAGAGGCGCTGCTGAGGAAAATGATATTTGATTTATCTCTAATAACATTTTGAGTTTTGGTATTAATTTTTTCCGGCGTGGTGAACCACCAAAGTAAAACATGAGTATCAAGCAAATATTGCATCTTACTTTTCATCTCCATAAAAGTGCTTGAGAACGTCTTCTGGCAACGGTGCATTAAAATCATCGCTAACATGGATGAGGCCTCTGAATTGTCCGCCGCGCCGCGTTTCTGTTTCTTCTGTGTAAGGTACCAACCGAATAAGCGGTTTGCCGCCTCTTGCAATGATAATTTCATCCCCTTTTAAAGCTTGATTGATGAACTTTGAAAAGTGAGTTTTAGCATCGTGGATATTAATTAGCATGTAAAATCTCCAACAGAGTCTTATCGCTAGTATAGTAGACCAAGTAGACTTAGTCAAGTTATCCATGTTGATGCACACAAACTTATGCGATACTAAGTAATTGTCTTAAAATGGAAATAACATGACCATCATCCTCGGCATCGATCCTGGCTCCCGCCGTACCGGCTACGGCGTCATCCGTCTTGAAGGCAACCGTCACCTCTATCTCACCAGCGGCCACCTCGACTTAACCTCCTATTCCCCCTGCGAGCGCCTGCGGCAACTTTACTTAGGCTTACAGCAAATCATCCAATCTTACCGTCCCACCGAAGCTGCCATCGAACAAGTCTTCATGCACGAAAATCCCAATTCTGCCTTAAAACTAGGCCAAGCACGCGGTGCGGCAATTGTTGCACTCGACATGCCTGTTGCCGAATACTCCGCCCGCGAAATCAAAAAATCCGTCGTAGGAAATGGTGCTGCGAAAAAAGAGCAAGTGCAATTTATGGTGCAGCGTTTGCTGAATCTCACTGGCCGCTTGCAGCCTGATGCAGCGGATGCGCTCGCCGTTGCACTTTGCCATGCTCATGCAAGAAATATTAAGCAGCTTCTGCCGCGTTAAAAAGAGAGACGAGGTTTTAATTCTATTCGTTCCCTCTGCTGCATTAATTCTATTTTATTAATAGCAGAATCGCGGCCGCTTTTATAGGACACATTCAGTACACAAGCAATGTCATCACTTACTATTTCATGAAGTGTATTCGTTTCTTTTTTTGTGACGATCATGTTACCTTCCCTGTCTATCACCAAGCCATAGGCAAGTGGCTTTACTTCACTCTTGATGTCTTGCTTGATAGCGCCTGGTACTAGCCGTACTGCAAGGATGAGAGGATAAGCGACTATCTCTCTATACGTTTCCCATGTGTTATTGCAATCGGTATGATGAATAAATTCTGCGCGTTGATCCGCTAGCTGGATCGCTGCTTTATAGCTTTTGAAAAGGTATAAAGGAATTTTTTCATGCAAAGACCAGTCACTTTCTACCAGCGGCTTGGTGACATCGGTGGCGAATGATCTGACACAATAATACACATCTGTCTTAGGAAACAACGAACTTTTCATCTCATTACTCCTTTTCAACTGCCATTATAAATGCCATATCTATTGCATATCGTCAATTAAGTGATAATGTTTAGCAAAAAGGGCTCGCATTTATGATCGGACAGTTACACGGTATTATTTTAGAAAAACAACCACCACAATTGTTGGTAGACGTTCACGGCGTTGGGTATGAAATCGATGCGCCGATGAGTACATTTTATCAATTACCAGACATCGGCCAGGCGGTGAAATTGTTTATTCACTTTGTCGTCCGCGAAGATGCTCAGCATCTCTACGGATTTTATACACGCGAAGAGCGATTGCTATTTCGAACCCTGCTAAAAGTAAACGGCGTCGGCCCGCGTTTAGGGTTGACGATTCTCTCCAGTGTCGCACCCGATGAATTTGTTCGCTGCGTGCTTAATAACGACACCGCTAGCCTTGTCCGTTTACCAGGCGTCGGGAAGAAGACAGCGGAGCGATTGGTGATCGAAATGCGAGATAAATTATCCGACTGGTACCAATCACCGCCACCCGAAGGAGCGATGCTGATCAAACAAGAACCCTCCGGCCGCCATCCTATTTTACAAGATGCCATTTCAGCCTTGATTGCGTTAGGCTATAAACAACAAGAAGCCAATCGCACCGTCACCAAAATCGATGATGGAGCAGCTAGCAGCGAAGAGCTGATCCGTCGTGCCTTAAGGGAGATGATGTAAATGATGCAAACTGATCGCGTAATTGCACCCGAGCAACAAGAGAACGATCCCATTGACCGTGCCCTGCGTCCCAAATATCTGCGGGATTATGCAGGACAAAAAAACGTACGCGATCAAATGGAAATCTTTATTCAAGCCGCTAAAGCCCGCGGTGATGCCCTGGATCACGTCCTGGTGTTTGGGCCGCCTGGACTAGGCAAAACCACCCTCGCTCATATTATTGCCAATGAACTCGGTGTGAGCTTGAAGCAAACGTCTGGCCCCGTGCTCGAGCGCCCAGGCGATGTCGCGGCGTTACTCACCAATCTGCAATCCGGCGATGTCTTATTCATCGACGAAATCCACCGCTTAAGCCCTGTCGTCGAAGAAGTGCTGTATCCTGCGATGGAAGACTATCAAATCGACATCATGATCGGCGAAGGTCCCGCTGCACGCTCGATTAAGTTAGACATTCCTCCTTTCACCCTCATCGGCGCTACTACACGCGCTGGTCTCTTAACTTCTCCCTTGCGCGATCGTTTTGGGATTGTACAGCGGTTAGAATTTTACCCCGTCGCCGACTTAACCCAAATCGTGCTGCGCTCTGCCTATATTCTCAATGTCGCGATTGACACCAAAGGTGCCGAAGAAGTCGCTCGCCGCTCACGCGGTACCCCGCGTATTGCCAATCGTTTACTGCGCCGCGTACGCGATTATGCTCAAGTGAAAGCAGATGGACAGGTATCTGCCCCTATCGTTAGCCAAGCGTTAGATTTTCTAAAAGTAGATAGCCAAGGTTTCGATGTGATGGATCAAAAGCTACTTTTAGCGCTGATGGAAAAATTTAGCGGCGGTCCGGTGGGGCTAGAAAGCTTAGCCGCTTTTATCAACGAAGAAAAAGGCACGATCGAAGATGTGATCGAACCCTTTTTAATCCAACAAGGATTTATGCTGCGTACCCCACGCGGACGCATGGCGACCAAGCATGCGTATCTGCATTTTGGATTAAAAGCGCCGGAGAAGTTGGCGAGTGCCCAGAATGTGAGTTTATTTGAAACAGTGGAATGATTTGCGCCTCTCGGCACTAACCGATAAAATAAATGTCAAATTAAGCTAATCCGGAGACTATTACCGTGACTTACGATCCAACCCTCTTCAGTTATTTTTGGCATGCCAGCATCGTCGTGAAATGCGTGATGGTGATTTTGATCAGCGCCTCCATTTTTTCGTGGACTTATATTCTCCAGCGCACTTTCTACTTAAACGACATGAATAAGATTGATAAAAAATTCGAAAAGGAATTTTGGTCAGGCGAAGACTTAGCTCAACTTTATGCTGACAGCAAACGGCATAAAGGTGTTTTAGAAGGGATTGAAGCCATTTTCCATGCAGGATTCAAAGAATTCTTACGTTTCCGCAAGCCCACGGGTCAAACCGCGGCACTCGATGTCGTCATGGACAACACCAAACGTGCCATGCGCGCGGCACAAATGCGCGAGCAAGAAAAACTTGAGCAACATTTGCCCTTTTTAGCCATTGTCGGTTCCACCAGCCCTTATATCGGCTTATTCGGCACCGTCTGGGGTATCATGCAAGCCTTTCGTGCACTCGCCACTGTCCAACAAGCCACCATCTCGATGGTTGCCCCCGGCATCGCCGAAGCTTTAATTGCCACCGCATTAGGCTTATTCGCGGCCATCCCTGCCGTTATCGCTTACAATCGTTTGATGACGTCTATCGGTCAATTGATGAATCGTTTTGATGCTTTCCAAGAAGAATTTACCAATATCCTGATTCGTCAATCCCATACCCCTACTAAGTTAGAAGTCGTGGAGTAATCACCATGGCCCATTTGCATCAACCTGGATCACGGCGGCTCATGTCAGACATTAATGTCGTCCCCTTCATTGATGTTATCCTCGTGCTGCTCATTATTTTTATGGTAACGACGCCTTTGCTCACGCAAGGGGTGAAAGTAGACTTACCCAAAACCCAAGCCGCGGCTTTACCGGAACAGCAAAAAGAGCCGTTAATTGTGACAGTCGATGCTGCTGGTAATTTTTATCTCAATCTGGCAGATAAACCCAATCAACCGCTCACTGCTCGCAACTTAAGTTATCTGGTGACGACACAACTCACTGGCCAGCAAAATAGCGCGCAACGACCCGTGCTGGTACGCGGTGATAAAAATGTGAATTATGGAAAAGTCATGGAGGCCATGGTCTTGCTCCAACAGGCAGGAGCAAAAAGTGTCGGATTGATTACTCAACCCAATCCAGCTAACCCAACCACTAGTTGATGCGCTATGAGCCAGATTCGTCAGCGAAAATATGTCATTGTTTCAACCAGTTTTCATTTGCTGGTGTTATTCTTGCTGATTATGGGGTTTGATGTCACGACGCCTTTACCGGTATTTGAAAATACGAATAAGAACGATGTGATTAGTGCGGTGATGTTAGGGGATTCCACTAAAAGTAAAATATTACCGCAAGAACAACCGCCAAAACCCACGCCAGTCGTGCAGCCAATCGTTAAAAAAGAGGTTATTGCTTTAAAACCAGCTGAAAAAAAGAAAATCGTCGACCCTAATTTATTAGCCAATGATTTATTATCCGACATCAAAAAAACGACAGATAAGCAAAAGAAAATCAAACAAAAGCAGCTGCAAGCCCAATTCGAAAAATCCTTGCGGCAGACCGTATTGAATGACGATATTAAATTACAAAGTACGCAATCTCGTCAGGCGCAAGGCGAAGTGGATAAGTATAAAGCGCTCATCATGCAGGCGATTAGTGAGCGCTGGATTATTCCACCTCAAGTTGATAAAAAACGATCGTGTGAACTCATGATCCGCGTGGCCCCTGGCGGTGTGGTATTAGACGTGCAAGTGACGCGCAGCAGCGGAGATGTTGCCCTCGATAGTTCTGCCCGCGCGGCCGTGTTTAAAGCTTCGCCTTTGCCGGTACCCAAGGATCCGGATGCCTTCGAAGCATTTCGGCAATTTATGCTAAAAGTTAAGCCAGAGAATGTATTGTCAAGTAACGTCACCTGATCTCTCTATGTTATGCTAGTCATAAGGAGATAGCGAATGTGATACAATTCATCATTATTGGCCTTACTCTTATTCTTCTCTTGTGTGTCGGGATTTATTTCTTTATCCATCATCAAATGAAAAATAAGTTTGAGGTGACGCTGACCTCATTAGAAAATTCCAAAGAATCCGAACGAAATTTACGCGTCGAAATCAGAGAGCTACAAAATAAAATGTATTATGCGATGACGGATGCCGTCACGCACTTAGCAGGATGGCAATTATTCGAAGATCGTCTTAATCAAGCGATTCAAGAAAGTGCGCGTTATCAGCTAACGCTAGGGGTATTGTTTGTTGATATTGACGATTTCAAAGTCATTAATAACGCCTTAGGGTATATGTCGAGCGATGAATTGCTGCAAGAAGTCGCTGGTAGATTGAAATCCTCTATTCGCCAAGTGGATACAGTGAGCCGTTTCAGTAAAGATATTTTTGTCATCTTACTCACTCAACTCGCTAAACCGGAAACAGCAGCGCTGGTGGCGCAACGCGTCTTACAGTCACTCGCTGAGCCTTTTCGCATCAATGGAAATGATTTGCATATCACGGCCTGCATTGGGATTGGTATTTATCCAGTC
>SCTP01000047.1 GCA_004322325.1 Gammaproteobacteria bacterium
GAAGGCGAGTGGAATGATGGCATCTGCAGCTAACATGATGGTTCCACCTGCCGCAACGTTGGCGGTGACGTATGAAGTCGTGCACGCCCATGCCTTTGCACCGGTTGCTCAGGTATCTTCTCATCATGGAGAAGTAAGAATCCCTCTCTCTCAGTTGCGGCGGCGATAATTTTTTTATTCTCCTAAGCTTTTGTTAAGGAAAGCCTGCCTATACTTTAGAAAACATGGCAGGGAGTTTTTATGGAATTAAGCGTGATTCGAGTGTGGCATGGCAGTGAGCAAGTCACTGTTTATTTTTCTGATGAGATTTTTAATCTTCTTCCCCAGAAAGTGATCGATAAAGAAAAGCTGTTGAGAGATATTTGCGCAGCCTACATTTTAAACAAACATGGTTTTGAGCCGACAACGTACATTGCCAGAATCGAGCCTCTCTCAGATAGTCCTACTGCTTATAAGGTCCATTACACGAGTGCTTTCGCAACAGGTTCAATCTGCATAGAAACTGCTCAGAAACAAGAAGGGAATCAAAAAAATGAAGAGTTAAAGTTAATCAAACAAGAAATAGAAAATGAAGTCATCTCAAAAGAAGCGTTGCCTTTTAAAAATGAAGCATTCCTCGCTAATTTTCACCAGCAAATGTTAGCTTTAGATAAAAAAATACCAACACAAAGTGATGAAGTTGTTGTGGCAGAACGTGCTCCTAAGCCGACTTTTGAGAAAAACAATGCTATTTCATTGCAAGATTTTCAAATTGATTTAATTAAGTTAGAAAAAGCAATAGAAAATACAAAACAAGAAGAGTCACGAGTCAATCATGATAAAAAAATTAAAGAAGTACGAAAATTTATCGATGATCATTTGGAAAAAGCTCGACACCCTTCCAATGAATATGAGGTCGATAAGCTCATCCGGCAGGTTGAGAGGGATACCCAGTCTCTTTCACGGTTAGGCAGTGAAGCTGCATTGGCTTATGAAAAGGATACAACAGAATTAGATGTTTTATTGCCTGCGTTTACTGAAAAGTTGGAAGAAGAAGCTCGAGATTATCGAGGGTTTGATTCTCAAGTCAAACTGCTTAAGCAACACTTGGCTTGGATGTTATATAGTGCTGCTTGTGAATACTATAGTCATAACATGAGTTTAGTAAAAGAAGGTAAGTTAACTGTTGATACAGCCGTTAAAAAAGTAAACCAAAAATTTTCTATTATACAAACGGCAGATGTTCAGCAGGTTTATAACGCATTAGAAAATAAAACACCGGAAGAGCTGCGAGTGATGGTTGAGAAATTAACCGCTAGTTGTAAGACATCAAGAAAGGCTAAAGCCTATCAATTGGTTCAGCAGCGTTTAGCTGATCTTGAAGCAATATACGCTCGGAAGCTCGAGGCGGCAAAAGAGGTCGATGAAGTAGGTGTAGCGAACGCTGTTGAAAGTTGTAAAGGAAAAGGGAGTTGGTATACGTATGTCACGTTATTTGAAGCGCGACGAGACAGAATTAAAAATAAAATGCAAACCGTATTAGTCCCGGGTTTTTTAACGGCGATCAAGCGTACTAATCCCGAATTGTTAGAAAAAATGAAGGAGCTTAATGAGGCTTATCGTGTCTTAAATGCTCGTTCGCACAGTAACGTGATAGATTTTGATAAAAATGATAGTGGTAATATTATACAAAGCAAAAGTATTCCTAAAGAAAGCCATCTTGCATCGCGGATTGAAGTATACAAAGAATTTTTAAAACTGGAAAAACAAACGCAAGCGCTATTGCCGGAAATAGAAGCAATTTATAAAGAAATAAATGATAAGTTGGGGAAGATTAAAAACTATCATGTGCAAACAATTAAAGCTGAACCTAATAAGAAGTTATTAAAAAATGACTTGGCAAGAATAAAAGCAAATATTTTATCTATTAGAAACGAAGCCATGGGGCTTGAAATAACGACAAACTCAAGGAACACAGAAGAAAATTTAAGAAAATTAAGAGTCATGATGAAGGGCGACGCTATAAAATTAGAAAATAAGCCTAAATTAGAAAAAGCGAAACAGCTAAAGGATTTATTACAAGAAAATCTTAAAAAAGTAACAGACTATCATGAAGCGGCTCAAGCAAAATATTACGCGGTGGCTGCCTCTTCTTTTGCCATACAAGCAGAAGATGCGTTAGAGAGTGCAAGGATTGCCAAAGAATCTATCGAAGGACAGGATGAGGCAATTGATAAAGCATTTGAGA
>SCTP01000329.1 GCA_004322325.1 Gammaproteobacteria bacterium
AATTTCATAATCTTGACTGCCGCTCTTAGCGTATCGATTCCAAGCTTGTCTATCCATGCCATGAAACCGCAATAATTCGATTTGCTCAGCAATCTGCGGATCTCGCGTCACAATACAACCACCTTCGCCGGTGGTGATGTTTTTTGTCGCATGAAAGCTGAATAATTGCGTATCACCAAAACTGCCGAGACGTTTACCCTTGTATTCCGTCCCTATCGCATGCGCGGCATCTTCTAACACACGCAAGCCGTAGTGGTCAGCTAAGGCATAAATGGGATCTAAGTCGACCGGGAGTCCAGCGAAATGCACTGGAAGAATCACGCGGGTACGTGGCGTGAGAGCTTTTTCCAATAAGTTGATGTCGATGTTGCGCGTGGCAGGATCAATATCGACTAATACGGGTTTACCGCCTGCTAAGACGATGGTATTTAAGGTCGCGGCAAAGGTGAGAGGTGAGGTAATCACTTCATCGCCAGGTTCTAAGCCCATGGCCAATAAGGCGAGATGTAACCCGCTCGTGCCAGACATTAAAGGCAATACATAAGGTGCTTGGAAATAATCTTTCAACGCTTCCGTAAACTGAGCCACCCTTGGCCCGGTTGCTAGCCATCCGCCTTGCAAGCAAGCAACGACATCATCAATGGCAGCTTGGCTAATCGTCGGGCGGGAAAAAGGCAGAAATTCTTCCGACATCGCAATCATCCTCACTCTTAGTGACCTTGAGCGACTAAGTATACGCCAGCAATGATGACAAAAATACCTAGCAGGCGGAGGGAGGTGAGTGGTTCACCAAAGAGGTAATAAGCAGCCAGGGCATTGACGATGTAACCGATGCTGAGCATAGGATAAGCAAAGCTGACTTGAACGCGGGAGAGGACTAAGAGCCAGACAACGACGCTCATCACGTATAGGCAGAGGCCGCTGATGATGGGAAAATTCACCATTATTTTCATACCGATAGGCATGGCATTTGCCAAACTAAACTCAAAATGTCCAATCTGCGTCATCCCTGCCTTCAGCAGCAATTGAGCCGCCGCATTCAGCAAAACGCCGCATAGAATTAGTCCAAATATCATCATGTCTAGGTCATGCCTCGTGCGCAAAAAGTGTATAGTATAAGGGTTTTTAGAGGGAAGATAAACTTCTCTTAAGGTTGATATAGTATCCTAATTATTATTAAAATGTGATTATTCCAAATACATAAACCGACGAGATGGTAAAAAAATGAACATTAAAGACGCTTTTTTTAGTATTGGGAAGAAGATTGATAAGATAATTAGGGAACTTTTTGGAGAGGAGAAGAAGAACAACCAACCTACTCCTATTGTATCTACCCCTGTTAATCAGCCTGAAATAGCAGCCACTCCATCACGAAAACGTAAATTAGAATTCGTAGAATCACCTGAGCCACAACAGCGTCCGATAAAAAAATCTCGCCCTTCGATAAAATTAACAAATTATTCAAATGAAAATAAAGATGCTTCTTTTAAAGCCAGGTGGAGCTTTTTTAAAAGTCACACAGGTGGCTATGTTCGCCGGGGAGTAAAAGGCTACAACCATTTTGATCTCATTCTAGGCGAACAAGAATTATACGGAAAAAATCCTGCTAATTATGGCGAACTCTTTCTAGGTTCTTTACCAGAAAAAAGCCGCGGTATGTTTTACCTTCCTTTTATTCAGCATAATGATCACCTTAAAATCACGCAAGCGGGCAAAGATATTCATAAACCAGTCAAGCTAATTATAGATTGCACTCAACTTCCAGAAAAGAAACCTAGAAACTGGCACAATCCTGTCCAACCGAAAGACTGGCAAGAACAAGGGGTTGAAGAAATAATTAACATTCCTGCCAACGATCATGGTATTGGCAAACAGAAAGAACAAGAGCATGTTAAAACGCTATATCCATTCATGACTCAATACTTTCCTACTATCAGTAATGCGCTTGCAAACAAAAAATCAGTTTATATCCATTGCAAAGCTGGTCAAGGGCGCAGTGCATTTACCACACTGTGTTATTTAGTTACTGGATACCGACAGCTAATAGGAGTATTACCAACCATCGGTAATCTGTTTAACGAAGGGAAAACAGAAGAAGTTATGTCTGTTATCAAAGAAGCATTTACGTTAATGAAAGAAAAGCACAAACAAACAACTATTAAACTTACTAATCCCATCACCCTTCAGGAAATTATAGAATTTGCGGTATATTACTCTAAAAATACAGGGAAAAAGCCCGAAGACTATGAACGTCTTACTGAAAAGGAAACCAACAGGATTAAAGAGATTGCCCAACAGCAAGCAAAAAATCTCCGTGACCAGACACCAGAAGAGCCCACTCTCAAAGTTGTCTCTATCAACTCCCCTGTATCATAAGAATAGGTAATGGTGTAACTAGCGAAGCATTAGTGATTACGTTATAATGCTACCCCTAATTACACCATCGTCATTCATAACCCAATTGAAATCTTAAAGAGGATTTAACATGACCCTATTAATCGGCCAAAAAGCCCCTGATTTCACCGCTGCTGCTGTCATGGCCAACGGCGAAATCAACAACCAATTCCATTTACACAAAGCCATCGAGAAAAAATTTGCCGTTATCTTCTTTTATCCTTTGGACTTTACCTTCGTCTGCCCATCGGAATTAATCGCTCTCGATAACCGCATCGAAGAATTCGAAAAACGCAACGCCACCGTCATCGGCATTTCCATCGATTCTCAATTCACCCACAACGCCTGGCGCAACACCCCCGTTGCCAATGGCGGCATCGGCCCTGTCCGTTACCCATTAGTGGCTGACGTCAACCACCGCATCTGCCAAACCTACGGCGTGGAACACCCCACTGCCCACGTTGCCTTACGCGGCGCCTTCATCATTGATAAGCAAGGTATCGTCCGCTCACAAATCATTAACGACTTACCGCTCGGCCGTAACGTCGACGAACTCTTACGCTTAATCGATGCGTTAGAATTCCACGAAAAACACGGCGAAGTCTGCCCCGCCGGCTGGACGAAAGGTAAAACTGGCATTAAACCTACCAGCGAAGGCATCGCTCAGTTCCTCGCAAACGAAGCACAACAATTGTAATTCGTGACCTCCACCAAAAAACCCGCTCTCATCCAGCGGGTTTTTTTATGAAAAATTCTTCCAAAATTTTTTAATCTCTGTTATAAAATTCTCCTCAAACAAAAAATGCGCGATACGTATTTTTAAGCATTGCATCATATTGTACATTTTTTTGTGTTGTGATTAAAAAGTTGCTAGCAAGTTATCTTTTCGATAAAAATTTGCTTGCAATGGTAAACATTCATGAGTTAATTTTAGAAACTCGTCCGGATTCAACATATCAAGGAGATTTTACAATTATGAAATTAAGAATCGTTGTTGCATCACTAGTCGCTCTTGCTATTGTTGGCACTAGCAGCTCAGCATTTGCAACTACTACTAAAAAACACCACAAAAAACATCACCAAATGACAGAAACGGCTACTCAAAAAGACGTAGCACCAACTGACTATAAAGACTACAAAGATGCCGTGCCGGTTTGCACCATCACCCAAACGTCTATGATCATGGATGAAACGACACAAAACATCGGTCGTTCGCTCCCCAATCCATGTAATCCTCGTTGGTATGATCGCATCCAAGTATCCGGTGGTCTTAATATCGATGTGGGTAAGTTTGGTAATCGCAATGCTAACCTCCAAGGTGAAAACTACCAACGTTTATCACTTAACGATGCTTACGTGAACATTTCCGCGCTCGTTAACGATTGGGCAAAAGCATTTGCTAGCATCAGCTACAGCGATCCTACCATCAATAACAACCCCGGTGTGTTCAAAAACTTTGGTGCGGCGGAATACAGTGCTGCCTACAGTAATAACATCAATGGTACACAAACCAATAATGTGGAATTGGAACAAGCTTACGCTACCTTAGGTAACCTTGATACATCACCATTCTACTTGCAAATTGGTAAACAATTCCAAGATTACGGCCGTTATGAAATCCATCCAATCACTGAAAGCTTAACCCAAGTGATGACGCAAACATTAGCGACCTCCTTGAAGCTAGGCTTCATTGCGAATGGTTTCCATGGCTCGATCTTTGGTTTTGACGATCCAATCAATAAGAACTCGTCTTCCACCAAGCCAACCAACTACGGTGCGTCGTTGGGCTATGATCAAATCAATGATCAGCTTGGCTATGACCTCGGTGCTTCTTATCTCTACAACATGATTGCTGCTAATGATGTGGCATACAATGTCGTCAACTTCAACACCTTAGGTGGTACCTTGAGCGATACCGGTAGTTACCATAGCCGTGTTGGTGCTTACGCGCTTTATGCTGATGTTAACAGCGGACCTTTCACCATTGGCGGTCGTTATACGCAAGCGTTACAACGCTTTAATCCAAACGATATGCCAAAGAATGGTGTGGCTGATTTAACAGGTGACATCATCACCGGCGCATTACTCGCTGATGCAAGTGGTGCGAAGCCATGGGCAGCTGGCCTTCAAGCAGGTTACGGCTTTGATGCGTGGGGTAAAGATCAACATCTGTATGTTGGCTATCAAACCTCTCGTGAAGCAGCGGGTATGGACTTGCCAAAGAACCGTTACTTGGTGGGTTATGCCATCAGCGTGTTCGGCAAAAACACCAGCCTTGGTATCGAATGGGATCACGACAATGCCTACAGCACCGACAACGGTGGTTCTGGCAACAACACCAACCTCGTGTCCTTACGTTCCAGTGTTGCATTCGGTTAATCCGAGTCAAAATAAAGAAGCCCGCGCTAAGCGGGCTTTTTTTTATCTATTCACAATATAACAAAATAATTCGGCCGTTCTTTCTGCATCATAACTTGCAGAATGTGCTTGCTGGACATCAAAGGGAATACGCGCACGCTTGGCTGCCCGCGCTAATACCGTTTCACCTAACGCAACCGCTGCAAGCGAAGCCGTATCAAACGTCGTAAACGTATGAAAAGGCGTATGCCGAATCCCAGACCGCTTAGCCGCTGCCAGCACAAAACTTAAATCAAACCACGCATTATGCCCCACCAACACCGCCCGATAACACGCCGTTTTCTCCAACTGCCTTTTTACCACCGCAAAAATACGATGCAGCGCCTGCCGTTCAGGAATAGCGAAACGCAATGGGGAATGTGGATCAATGCCAGTGATCTCTAGCGCCTCTTTCTCTAGACATGCCCCCGGAAAAGGCTCCACGTGATAGGTATACGTTTGGTCACGATAAAGCTTACCGCCCTCGTCCATTGCTAAGGTCACTGCCGCGATTTCAAGCAAAGCATCTGTTGTAGAATTTAACCCTGCTGTTTCCACATCCACCACAACGGGCAATAATCCTCGAAAGCGGCGCGATAATATTGTTTTATTATTCATTTTCTCTCTAGTAAAAAAGGTAATAAAATAGGGGCATTACATTATTAAAACAACCCGGGAAAAACCAATGTTATCAACAACACCGTCCTCCCCATCAACTCCCCTGCGAGATACTATCACAAATGCTTATCGAATGGATGAGACCACCTGCCTAAATCAACTCCTGCCCCTGGCCGCTTTTTCGGACCCTGAACTCGTTCATATCAGCGCGACCGCTAAACAGCTGGTGATGGAAACGCGAGAATATAAGAAAAAACAAAGCAAAATGGATGCTTTGCTACATCAATTTGACCTTTCGACGGAGGAAGGCATCGCACTGATGTGCCTTGCAGAAGCACTCTTGCGTATTCCCGATAAAGAGACCATGGATAAATTTATCAGCGATAAACTCTCAACGGCCGATTGGAAAAGCCACCTTGATAGCCACCATTCGTTATTCATCAACGCCGCCACCTGGGCGCTCTTACTCACCGGCAAAGTATATGCTCCCACCCTTTCGACCGAAAAAAACCTCACCGCTTCTCTGACCCGCACCGTCAGCCGTTTAGGTGTCGCCATGATCCGCCCCACGGTGTTGCAAATGATGAAGGCGCTGGGCAAGCAGTTTGTGATGGGTGAAAATATCGCTGCCGCCTTGCAGCGTGCTCAACCACTGGAAGCCATGGGTTATACTTTCTCGTATGACATGCTCGGCGAAGCCGCCCGCACCGCCGCGGATGCAGAACACTACTATGCTGCCTATACTCAAGCCATCGAAGCGATTGGGCAAGCAGCCGCAACAGATAACCCGATAAAAAATCCCAGTATTTCTATTAAATTATCCGCCTTACACCCCCGTTATGACTATGCCAAACAGGAGCGTGTCCTCCGAGAGTTAACCCCACGTTTACTCACTCTCGCACAGCAAGCGAAAAAATATCACCTGAGTATGACGATTGATGCAGAAGAAGCAGACCGCCTTGATCTCTCGTTAGATATATTCGAAAAAGTATTCGCCGACCCCTCTCTCGCTGAATGGGATGGCTTAGGATTTGTGGTGCAATCCTATCAAAAACGCGCGGCTTTTGTGATCGATTGGTTAGCTGATTTATCCACCCGCCATCATAAACGCATCATGTTACGCTTGGTGAAAGGAGCGTATTGGGATGCAGAAATCAAAATGAGCCAAATACAAGGGCTGAATGGCTACCCTGTTTTTACCCGTAAAAATGCAACCGATGTCTCTTTTCTAGCCTGTGCGCGCAAATTACTCGCCAAGCCCGATTGTTTTTATCCGCAATTCGGTACGCATAATGCTTACTCTGTCGCGGCTATTTTGGAAATGACTCAACCGCATCATCTTGAATTTGAATTTCAATGCCTACACGGCATAGGGCGACCCTTATACGATCAAATTGTCGATAAAAATCGCTGCCGAATTTACGCTCCTGTCGGCACTCACCGTGATTTATTAGGGTATTTAGTACGACGATTATTAGAAAATGGCGCGAATACTTCTTTCATTAATCGTCTTGCCGATGACACTATTCCCATCGAAAAAATCATTGCTGATCCTGTTGCACGCATTGCAGCGTTGCCCAGCAAACCCCATCCCAATATTCCGCTACCAAAAGATATCTACGGCGCATGGCAAAACTCGATGGGCATTGATTTATCGAATCGATCACAATTTTTAACACTCAAAAAACAAATGGAGGCGGTCGATCAAGAAAAATGGACAACGCCTTCTCAAGCAACGGAAGCCCAGATTGAAGAAGCGCTCGCTACTGCCACAGACGCTGCTCAATCTTGGGGCAGGATGACTGTCGAGGAACGCGCCATCATATTAGAGCGAGCGGCTGACTTATTCCAAGAAGCCATGCCGAAATTGATGACTATCCTCACTCGCGAAGGCGGCAAAACGATCCTGGATAGCCTCTCGGAAGTGCGTGAAACCATCGATTATTGCCGCTACTATGCCTATCAAGCCCGCCAAGATCTTACGCCTGTTACCTTACCAGGCCCCACGGGTGAAACGAATCAACTCTCACTGCATCCCCGCGGCGTCATCGCGTGTATCAGCCCTTGGAATTTCCCGCTGGCTATTTTTACCGGCCAAATTCTTGCTGCTCTCGTCACCGGCAATGCTGTCATCGCTAAACCCGCCGAGCAAACGCCGCTGATTGCCTTCGAAGCGGTACGGATTCTCCATCAAGCCGGTATTCCACCCGCGGTATTACAC
>SCTP01000330.1 GCA_004322325.1 Gammaproteobacteria bacterium
TTAATTGGGTGAATAAAATGGACTTTGACGAAAACGGTCTAGGTAATGGATGTACACAGACTGATACGAATATGAATAATAATTGTTTAGTGGAGAGCGCTTCGACTGGTGCTCAACAATTGGCGATGCTGCTCGGTATCAGCCAACAGCAAGCGTATCAGTATCTAGGTGAAATTTTTATGATTCCAGTCGATGACCAAGGTCACCCACTACCACTCTCGTTAGCAACGCAAGTAGCAACGGCTCTAAAAGGAATGGGTGTCACGCACATGGGTTATTGGCGGTTGCAAAATGACACCGATCTTGCTTATGGCAATATGTATACCCAAGTTTTAGGATTGTCATAAATAATAGGGCATGACTGAGTTTATTAAGACTACTAATATCGGGCGTTTGATGAATCAATTGGGATTTAAAGATTATCCCACTTTTCATCGTTGGTCTGTGGCGCATTATCCTGATTTTTGGCGCCTGATGGTGGATACCTTACCGATTATTTTTGATAAACCCTACACGAATATTGTTGATCTATCAGGTGGGATTGAATCTCCTCATTGGTTTCCGAATGCAAAGTTAAATATTACTACTAGTTGTTTTCAAGCGAATGAAAATGCAGTAGCGATAATTGAAAAAACGCGAACAGGGGAAATCAAAAAAACCTCTTATGGTGAGTTAAATAAATTATCGAATCGTGTGGCAAATAGTTTACGTCGTGATTTTAAGATGGGAGATAATATTGCCATTATTATGCCCATGAACTTGAAAGCCGTGGCCATTTATCTAGGTATTATTAAAGCAGGTTGTTGTGTGGTTTCTATCGCAGATAGTTTTGCTTCACCTGAAATTGCTGTCCGATTACGTATCGCTAATACTAAAGCGGTGTTTACACAAGATCGCATTATTCATCGTGATAAGATATTACCTTTGTACGAAAAAATAAGAGAAGCGAATGCACCTATTGCGATTGTAATTTCAGCTGAAGAAAAATTAAGTAACAGCCTGCGTCAACAAGATAAGCGGTGGGAAGATTTTTTAGAAGCTAATGAAACTTTCACAGCTATTTCATGCGATCCACACGATTATACGAATGTTTTATTTTCATCCGGAACAACAGGGGAACCGAAAGCGATTCCGTGGACACAGACGACACCGATTAAATGTGCCAGTGATGCTTATCTACATCAAAATGTGCAACGCGGTGATGTTCTGTGCTGGCCGACGAGTTTGGGGTGGATGATGGGTCCATGGCTTATTTATGCAAGTTTAATTAATCAAGCTGCCATGGCGCTTTATCATGAAATGCCGCATGGAAGAGAATTCGGCCAGTTTGTTCAAGAGGCAGGTGTCACTTTTTTAGGTGTCGTACCGACACTTGTTAGAAGTTGGCGTGATTCTGCCTGTATGGAAGGTTTGGATTGGCGTGCAATTAAAGTATTTAGTTCAACAGGTGAATGTTCACAAGCAGAAGATATGCGTTATCTAGCTTCGTTAGCCCATGATGCACCGGTGATTGAATATTGTGGTGGTACGGAAATTGGTGGTGCTTATATCACGAGTACCGTTATTCAACCATTAGCACCCGCCGCTTTTACTACTCCCACGATGGGTCTTGATTTCACTATTCTCGATGAAAAAGGCGGGGTGACGCAAAATGGTGAGGTAGCGATTATTCCCCCTTCGATTGGGTTATCGACAACACTTTTAAATAAAAATCATCATGACGTTTATTATGCCAATATGCCCACGCTTGCTTCAGGACAAGTGTTGCGACGTCATGGTGATCAAGTGGAAAAATGTACAGATGGTTTTTATCGATTACATGGTCGTGTGGATGACACTATGAAGCTAGGTGGTATTAAAACCAGTTCGGCAGAAATTGAATCCGTTCTTAATACATTACCCGCTATCAAAGAAACAGCGGCGATTGCTATGGATCCACCTAAGGGAGGACCTAGCCAACTTATTATTTATGCTGTCCTTAAAGCGAATTTATCGTTAGATTGCCAGCAATTAAAAATAGATATGCAACAGGCTATCAAACACTCTCTTAACCCTTTATTTAAAATTCACGAGGTGATTATCACCGATGCATTACCTCGAACTGCTTCTAATAAAGTGATGCGAAGAATATTAAGAGATCATTATTTACTAAATAAAAAAATGCCTTAACACACGGTTAAGGCATTTATTCATTTTGATTATTTTATCATATACCAGCATACATTACTTGCCGGATACCAATGTCCACTGAACCAATGACCTGGCATCGTTTGGCATCGAACTGCTACACCGCGATAATCACAAGCACGGTAATATTTGTGATGGTAACGATATTTATGGCAGCAATAACCGTATTTAGTGACCGGGTAATATTTATCATCAACTACTCTATATACTGTGCAATCGCTTTTTGTACCTGGTACAGAATAAAATTTGTCGTTCTGACTGTTATACATCACTCCATCTCCACAACACCAACAACGTGCTTGTGCTGCTGCTGGTATAGCGAAGAAACCTAGCGTAAGAAAAAGAGAAAGACACCATACGTGGAATTTACTTTTCATGACACTCCTCCTTCCGTTGTTAATTTTTTTGTACATAAAAGTTCTTCTAATAAATATTCTACTCTTCCTTGCTGCTAAATTATTATAATTAGTAGAAATAGTTATAATTCTTTGGATTTAAAAACAAAAATCTCTTAAGAAAAGGCAATTCTGCTCGAGGTATAATGTGATTATAAACAAAATAAAGGGGAGTGGTTACCATGAAAAAAGGACTGCTTTTATTAAAATGGATTTTTGTTTGTTTTATTTTTTCTTTACTTATCTCATGTACGAATATTCATCCAACTAACACCACCACTTATAGTTATAACCAAGCACTTAATCCTAACAGGTTTAATGAAGATTTCGCTTCACGCTTACCACCTGAGATGGATACCAATGGTAAAAAAATGGTGTTAGTGGATCCAAACGTTCATGCTTGGGGAGCGTATGATCAAGACGGACATTTAGTGCGTGCTGGTATTGCAACTGCAGGCGGAGCGACTTGTCCACCGGATGATCCTGCTCCAGATTGTCGCACAGGTGTTGGCACGTTTCACATTACTTCCATGCGTGGCGAAGATTGTTATTCAAAAGTTTATCCTAAACCCCATGGTGGTGGTTTAATGCCGTATTGTATGTATTTTAACAATGGTGAAGCTTTGCATGGGTCACCGGATAATGTTGTGATTGAAGCGAATGTGAGCCATGGTTGTGTGCGTATGCGTATTCAAGATGCCCAGTGGATGCAGGAGAATTTTGCACAAGTGGGAACAACGGTAAAAGTATTGCCGTATAATTCTTAATAAATATAAACGTACTCAACGTCTATTATCTATTCGATAAAGGTTGAGTACGTTTAAGTTATTTTTTTAGATTTTATTCTTCTTCCTCTTTTTGCTCATTTTCCTCTTTTTTTCCGGTTTCTTCTTTTCTTTGTTTTCCACGAGCTTCTCCACCTTTTTTACCAATTTCCGCGTGAAATCCAGGATGTTCTTCTTCAACTGTTTGAGCAGCTCGTTTGGCTTGCTCCGATAGCTCCTCTTCACTGTATTTTTCTGCTCGCGCTTCGCCACCTTTTTGTCCACCTTTTTTACCAATTTCTGCATGAAATCCAGGATGTTCCTTTTCAACTGTCTGAGCCGCTCGCTTCGCTTGTTCAGATAACTCTTCTTCGCTATATTTTTGAGCCCGAGTTTCTCCCCCCTTGCGGCCAGCTTCTTCGACAGTCATTTTGCCTTTTTCTTTCTCTTCACGTTCATTTTCGTCTTGTTTATTAGCCATAACAGCCTCCTGTTAAAAATTAAATAGATAGAATAGATGTAAAGATAGTAACAAAGGCGTTATGAGGAAAAACGTAAGGGAAAAAGGTAAAAAAATGAGTAGAAGAACGGATAGCTGGACAAACTCATTAATGTTTAATAAAATTAGGTCTTATTTAATACAAATAACTAAATAACCTGAAAATACAATGAATAATCTTATTCCACTATTGCTATTTACTTTCTCAACTACCTTTACACCAGGTCCCAATAACCTCATGATGCTGAACTCTGGGTTACATTTTGGGGTAAAAAAGAGCTTCCCCTCTTACATAGGCGTATGCCTGGGTTACCCGCTGATGGTCTTAATGGTGGCATTAGGATTAGGGGTCGTTTTTACGAAATATAGCTGGATTAAGCAGGTATTAAAGATCATTGGTTCGCTTTATATGCTATATCTTGCTTGGCAAATCCTCATTTCAGCTAGCAAGGAAAAAATGAGTCAGGCGAGAAAGCCATTACGTTTTTCCCAAACTGTTATCGTACAGTGGATTAATCCAAAAGCTTGGTTAATGGCTATTGGCGCCATTTCGCTTTTCACCATTACCACTAATTATTTCTATAACGCATTAATTATTGGTTTTGTTTGTTTCTTCATGTGCGTGCCTTGCACAGGAAGTTGGCTTTTATTTGGGACATTATTGCAACGCATTTTAAAGAAAGATAGCCATCGCATTTGGTTTAATATAGCGATGGCGTTAGCATTAGTTGCTTCTATTGGGATGATATTTGTGGAGTAATTCGTAATTTTGATACGTTAATTCCTCTTATACCTGAGACAGAGCGGGCAATATGAATCAACTCTTCAATCTGAGCCTTTGAATTTACTTGGCCACTGAAAACAGCAATACCATTAATCACAGTCGCATTAACATCTATTCCCGATAAAGAATGATTGGCTACCATTTTGGTATTAATGATACCCGAATTAACACTATCAGTGAGTAATGATAATACCGATGCTTGTGCAATAGGAGATAACCCTAGCAAACTCATGGATAAGATAAAAGCGAGAATCCCATTTCTTATTTTCATTTTTTCTTCTCCTTCATGTCTTCAATAATAAAGTCCTTCTTTTTATTATACTATGAACGAAATAAAAAAGCAGGATTGATCGAAGGCCCGAGTTGATTAAGTGGACGTCTCGGTAATGTTTTAGGCTTCCTCTATTGAGGCATGCACACCGCACTATCTCTCTGACTTCCCAGGCTATAAATTGTAGGGCTTCGATCAATTCCTGCTTGTTAGGAAGTATACTCTTTTATTTTTCATTTGCAATCCTTCTTACTCCTATTTCTATTAGCATAAATGCCTAATTTTTTACCTTATTATTTTTTAATAGTATTTTTTTCTGGCTGGAGAAAAATGGATGAAATACAACTCAAAAAATGTGCTTATTTTGCCCATTGCTTTATTTTTTATCGGATTAGCGATTACTTTTTTATATCCATTAAATGAAATAACGAGAGGAACACTTCATACACTGATGTTAATCACACCCAACATTGGTTTTGTGATTATCATTTTGTCTATTTTATGGCTAACTTATAACATCATTATTTTATTTTTTAAAAAATATAAAAATTTTTTTTATAAATGGGGTTTAGCCAGCTTATTATTTTCTATTTTTCATAAAATGATGATAACTATTTTTTTTCTGGT
>SCTP01000331.1 GCA_004322325.1 Gammaproteobacteria bacterium
TATCATCGGCCATACGCCACCTCCTCATAAAAAAGGCAGGTATTTTACTTAGACCTTTGAATAAATAGCAACCCTTTTTGATTTGATTAATAACTACGCATTAAAAATTGACTGGTGTAATTTTTTTACATTAAAATGGCGCCATAAATATATTACACAAAACGAGACTTATTTATATGCCGACTAACCGCACCTCCACCGCGGAAATTATTTATATTACTCAACCGACTAACCCAGCGAAGAGACGAAAACTATCTTATTCAGAAGAAGTGCTCTTAGGCAGAATAAGGATGCTTGAAGAAACTCAGCAATTTCAAGAGTTAAAAACACTTTTCCTCCAGCTCGTAACGGAGAAAAAACAACCCGTTACGAGAGCAGCCTATGAGAGAAGCGCTTATCTGCCACAATGGCTGAGGGGAACAGGTGAACTTGGCGACAGTGTAAAGAAGCGAGAGCTCTTTGATAATTTCCACCGCTTGGTGAAAGGTCAAAATACCTATTTGCTTATTCAGGTGTGGGATCAGAATTCAAGGTTACAGCAACCTGTTGAAAATGAAATTCGGCAACATTCTAAACAAGGTATGAGCCTTTATGAGCGAATAAAAAAACACACAAAAATTGCAGGCTTCAAAAATCTTTTTCAACCGTGGGTAAAAGAGCGACTTGGTAATGACGTTTATATTGTTCTAAGTGAATGGAAATACAGTTTAAGTCAGATTAAAGAAAGTAGTATCCATCACTCAGTGATTAAACAATTTATTGATTACTTAAATTATCGCAATACTACTGGCTGCGATCAGCTGTGGAATCATCATGTTGGCATACTGCTGCGAGAAATTATTAAGTCTCTGGCGCCCCTTGAGCTACAAGCGCTACTAAATAGCGTCCTATCCAATCAATCTTACGCTTTTAGCGAAAAATATGTTATGTGGCTAACAACGTGGCTGAAGAACCCTGACGTGATTAGAAAAGTATTAGATTTCCGAAAAGAAATACTAGAAAAGGCTCCTAATCTATCAGAACAAAACAAGACACTATTAAAATCCCATATTAATTTATTAGAGGAAGCACTAGTTAACATATTAATCTCTCCAAAAGAAATGGAGACTATTCTTTCTTCTTCGCTGGATGAAGATCTTTCCCAATTTATCGATAATAACAACTTTTCGCCGCGTCTTTCCTAAAAAATATTAAAATGGATCATTTCATGCTTGTGTCGCGTGCTTAATTAACATAAAGTACGGCAAATTATCATGATGATAAAGGTAGGATAACAACATGATGTCAAGCGCACAGGCTGAAATAGACAAAATTGTAGAAGAGTTAAATTTAATAGAAGAGACTGTTAAAGCGACTATTCAAGCTGCTAGCAAGTTGGCAGAAAGTACAAAACAAGAAAAAATCCAAGTCCTCGATTCTGTTTGGGAAACATATCGTACTCTCTTAGAGCCGCATTTTACGGACGAAGTGATATTTAAAAAACTACCTTTTAGCACCTACCCCGACGCCAACGTACAAGCTGCGTGGAATCACTATCCTTCTTTCCGGAGTTATCTCATTGCAAAAGCTGCACAACGCCCACATGATTCAAAAGAATTAATTAAATATTTTTTTGATTTAATAAAAGCGAGAAATAGAGAAATCTCCTGTAAGATGTGGAAAGCGCTCCCGTTACTGCGCAAGAAAATAAGAGGCGAAGAAGATGCAGCAGGCAACACCACTACCACTGACTACTTCCTCTACATTTTAATCAGCCAATACCGTTTTCTAATCGAAGGAACATGGCTGGACAATACAAAGTTACAAAAAGATATCCTAGAACTAATTAAACAAGGTCCTGAAGATCCTATTGCTCCAAATAAATTCCCTGCAGACGAATTGCTTGAACGAATATTTTGTAAAGAAACCTATAGTGTCGTTGCGTTTGCAAAGGTTTTTTCAGGATGGCTGATGAAACATGAAGAGGAATTGAAAACTACTCCCATTTGGGGAAAAATTTTAGGTTATTATTTAAATACACTTTCCCAAACCATTTCAAAAAGAAGAAAAAAAAGGAAAAGTGTCCAATCTCAAAATCAGTTCATGACTCAGCCGAAGATAGCACCTTACACCATCACGCTTCCTTCCTATACCACCGTACCCTCCACCTTTTTTAATTTTAATGCTAATACATTTCCTCCCTCGTTTACGCAGCACCCCTCCCACGGATTCAAGCGTAAGAGATAAAAATCTATCTCATCCCTTATGCCATATCCCCATAATGCCCCTGCAATAACGTCATGGCTGCGATCGCCGCCGTTTCCGTTCGCAGCACGCGCGGCCCGACATTTAAAAGCAGGAATCCATGCTTTTCTGCCATCACCACTTCTTGTTCACTTAAACCGCCCTCCGGTCCAATCAATACCGCCACCGAAGCACGCACTGGCAACGTGAGCGATGAAAGCTTGGATGACGCATAAGGCGACAAAACAAAACAAGCATCCGCTTTGAGGCTGGCTAATCCCGCTTTCAACGTCAGCGGCATCACCATCTCTGGTATTCTATTTCGTCCTGATTGCTCACACGCACTAATAATTACCGATTGCCAATGTGCTAAGCGCTTCTCTTCCCGCTCACCCTCTAATCGCACATTACAACGTTCCGTGATCAAGGGAATAATTTTTTTGACACCCAACTCCACGGCTTTCTGCACAATAAAATCCATTTTTTCTCCACGCGCCATCCCTTGCATCAGACAAATGTCCAGCGGCGACTCCGCCTCGCGCGCGATAAAACGGCTGATGTCTACTTCTACATTCTTCTTATCCATCCGCGTTATCTGGGCTTCGTATTCGCCACCTTGCCCATTAAACAAAATCAAATAATCGCCGACTTTTGCCCGTAACACACGCCCCACATGGTGACTCGCTTTTTCATCCAAGCGGATGGCCGTTTGCACCTTAAGTGGAACAGCTTGGTAAATTCGCGAATAAGACATAATCCTCCACTGGCACACCGCCTATTAAATGTTCTTGAATGATGCGTTCTAATACCACCGGCGAGCAAGAGTGATACC
>SCTP01000332.1 GCA_004322325.1 Gammaproteobacteria bacterium
TATTTACTCGCCTCGATGATCCAAAATTATATGCAAATCTCGGTTGGTCTATGATTGGAAGAGAGGAATATCGTGGTGGCTCAGTATCCATTATGGGGAAGAAAATCAGCTTAGAACATTCGTATTCAAGTGAATTAAATTCTTTATTTTCTTTCTTCAAACGACATCCCTATATTACAGCTAGCGCTGTTACAGCAATTGGCATAGGAGCAACCGTATTATGCTCAAAAAATAATAACCCAAAATTATAATTTCGGCTCTCACGTTAAATTATTTGATGAAAAGAGAAAATAATGAAAAAAATTATCATATTGCAAAATTCTCCTGTATTTACAGTAGATATTGCTAAAATTTTTAATCCTAATTTTTGGGAATTGCATCTTCTTGCAAACAAAGAAAGTTATAATCATTTACACAATCGCAATCAACATATTTTATTTAACACTATCACGATTATTCACGATTTCAACTTTAATAATTTAAAAAACAATATTATTCCTATTATTAACAATGTAGACAAAGAATCGGTGGTTTTTGCCACAAACTCCGAAAGCCTTGTTGGAATCACGGGACAATTAAGAGAATACTTTAATATTCCCGGAGTACATACAAATGTTGCTAGAATATTTACTGATAAGGTGGTTATGAAAAAACACCTATCTTCATTTAATATTTTACTTCCTAATTACATTGATTTTAATTTCAATGAATATTCAAAAATGCCTACTAATTACATAAAAAAAATATCCCAGAAATTGTCTTTCCCCATCATTGCAAAACCCATTGACTCTGCTGGAAGCAATGGTGTAAGAAAAATCAATAATATTAATGAGCTAGCACAGTGGGCTACATCCATCGAAAAAAATGGATTTGAATTAGATGAATATATTACTGGAGAACTATATCATTGTGATTCATTCGTTCATAATGGAAATATTCTTTATACTGCGGTTTGCCATTATTCATCCCCTCCCCACAAATTCTTACTTGGTCATAATTTGGGCAGCATCACCTTGCCAAACAATGATATTTGTTATCAAGAATTGAAAAAATTTAATGATTATGTTCTAAAAAATATATCAACGGACTTTAATGGGGTAACCCACCTCGAAGTCTTTAAAAAAGATAACGGAGAACTTATATTTCTCGAAATAGCATATCGTGGAGGTGGTGCAGGTATCCCACACATGTATCAAAAGCATCTTAATATAGACTTATTTTCCACTCATTTTCTTTTACAATCCTATGATGATTATCAGTTAAATATTTATCCAAGTTACTACAGCGCTTGGATCCAATTTTCGCCAAGTAGTAATGTAATAAATATTAAGGATATTCCAAAAACAAAAAGTGAAATTAGTCTAGTTTCAAGAAATGAGAAAATAAACGCGAACTCGCCTTGTTTTTCATTACGTGATTATTCACTGTTAATCGTTTTATGGAATAATAATTTTACACAATTGCAGCAAGACTTTGCAAAACTATCCCAATTGGCCTTAAAAACCCAGGAAAAACATAGGAACGAATAGAGCGGATGCGGGAAGTATGCGAGCGGCGGTAGAGTTGGCAATTAAGATGGTTACTCGTTAAAATACAGACGTTGCATTTAATGCCCCACCTGTTATAATTAAGCATGGACAAAAGAAAAAAAAGAACAGCTTAAAAAAATTGTTGATGAAACCATCAAGCTTCCCAATAAGGAAGGTAATGGAATTTTAAAGTTTTCAGCCAGCTCGGATAGCAAGGGTAAAATTGCTCGATACAGTTTAGCATATATAAATTACAATATATGTAGCATCGATAATGGTAGAGTCTTAGGTTACGATAATAATCATGAATATCATCATCGACACTATATGGGAAAAGTTGAAGCTATTGATTTTACTACTTATGAAGATATAGCAGAACGTTTCGAAAGTGAATGGAGAGAAATTCATGAAAAAGCGCAAAACTAAAATAGCTACGTCAGATATTAAATTTGTAAAAGTAAAAACAGGAACTGTTGAAGATTTTTTTTCGACAGTAAAAAATGTTATGCGAAGTGCTGATGAAAGAACGACCGTTGAATCAAGCTGCGCTACACTAATCTTTACTGACCCAACAGAAATGTTACATTTTCTTAGCGCTGCTAAAATAAAATTGATTAAAAGTATTAGAAACCATCCAGATACTGTGACTAATATCGCTAAGATTATAAAACGAGATCGATCGTCTGTTAATCGTGATGTTTTGGAGTTAAAAAAATTTGGATTAGTAAAAATCCACGAAGAAATAAACCCAGGCCATGGAAGACATAAAATTGTTGAACTAACCTCTCCACTTCTTAAGCTAGAAGCTATTATTTAACGCATGGTTGCGTAATCACCCCCGCCTATCCGACTCCACATTCACAAACTTCTGAAACTTAAGCGGCGAAGCAATTACGCCGCTGTTAACAGAATTGCGCGAGCAACATTACGATGTGGTTGGCTTTAAAAACCCAGAAAAAACATAGGAACGAATAGAGCGGATGCGGGGAGTATGATGGCGGCGGTGAAGTTGGCGGTTCAATTTGTTACTCGTGCTTAACGCTAGAAAGCAAGCTTTAAAAGCTTGCTTTCGCTACATATTGAACTAATGATTACATAATCGTACATTTACGGTCATTGTTTTGAAAGTAATCGTCAGCATGGTGATGGAGGGTTGTTTCGAATTCCTTCATAATTTCTGCTTTAATTTGATCGAAAAATTCCTGTTTTAAATTATTAGCATGATTATCAGCACCTGTATGTAATGTTTTTATGGTAGATTTACCAAGCGGTTTGGCGCTATTTTTGATATTAGCGCAATACTGAATCAGTGGTGCTACGGGACAATTTCTAATTATCTCCGAACCGCCCCAAACCATACTATTACCTTCGATCCTGGCAGGATACATAAGAACGGTGTATTGTATGACTTTACTATTTCCTAGCTTTGTATTTAACTCATTTGCAATATGGCTCGCTTCTTGATTATCTTCACCAGCAATCACCACATAGGTACCTAAATTAGATTGAAAATCAGGCTCGCATAGTTCATATGAATCTAGAGGACTCTCTGACGATGATATTTCAGCAGCAATATCATCTTGGTGCTCAAAAATAACGTCCTTTTTCTTCTTCTTACGAGCTTCTTGATAATTCATATTTGAATTAATAGTAACGGTTATTTCACCATTAATACGACCTTTTCTACTATATTGAAAAGCATAAATATCCTGCTCCTTTGTCATCGCCAGCTCGGGATGATCCATTGCCGCTATTACGTCTTGCGCATACGAACCACATACGATGACTTGTACTTTATATTCATAAGTTGTATTGATTGATTTTGTGACTTTCTTTTGCATTGGCGCTTGAAATAAAAATACTTTGTTTTTTCCAAACATTATTTTCTCCTTATGTATCCTTATGAGAGTGCTGATAATAAACCATCTATTGCGAATGTAAACTATAATAAAAATTTACGATGCGTAGATCCTTACCGTCATTGCGAGAAGCCCGTAGGGCGACGAAGCAATCCAGTCCATGCTCTACAACAAACCAAGATAAAGATCGAGCTATTCCGGATTCAGTGATTCAATAAGCGCAATTTTCTTTTTTCTCGAGCCTCCTTTTATCTGTTTTTCTCTTGTGATAGCACTCATCATATCCTCACATACCTCGTAATATACGAGATATTGACAACTGATAAACACGCTTAATAAGATCGCTTGTCACGCCTGTATACAACGTACCATTTTGCTTGCTTGCCATAATGTAAATAGCAGGACATTTTTTCATGATCATACCTTATAAAGAGGATAAGCGAAAAAACTAGATTGCTTCGTCGCCCTACGTGCTTCTCGCAATGACGATAAGGATCTACGCAAACATGAATTAATTTCGATTACCTAAGACTCTCTTTTCACTATCATTTTGCGGTATAAAATTAATATTCATCATGCCCCTCAACTCTTGAAGGAATTGATTTGCATCTTTAAACAAAATCGATTTAACCCCTAACTTCTCTGCTGGATGCAAATTAACCACCCTGTCATCAGTAAAAATAGTTTTTGTTACATCAATGCCAGTTAAAGATATCAATTTTTGATATATTGCAGGATCTGGTTTTGCTAATTTAACATAAGAAGATGAGGTGATATGTTCAAACAGTTTTAAAAATTCATATTTTTTTATTAAATGATCATATATCTCTTTAGGCATATTCGTTAAACCATACAGTTTTATATTCATTTCTTTTAGCGCATACAGTAATAAAATACTTTCCTCCATGGGAACCAAATATTCTTTGATCACTTCAATTAAATTCTCAATATCTTTAAGTTGACACAGGGCCAATGAAGATAATTTTAGAAGTAACTCCTCTTGATCGATCAAATCTTTATCGTATTCTACAAATACGTCTGATTTAAATATCTTATCTGCTAGCTCAGCATGATTATGCGCAGCAGGAAATACTCGTCGAACCATTTTTAAATAATCACATTCAAACAATACACCCGCGAAATCAAATATAACGTTTTCATAAGGAGCCAATGAAAAATCAATGATGGGTCTTGTATTCATCGTTTATCCCTGCCTATCCGACTCCACATTCACAAACTTCTGAAACTTAAGCGGCGAAGCAATCAGTGGAAAGACATCAAACGCCCCAAACGCATTAATCGATACCGTACCAAAATTCAGCAGCTGCCCCAATAAACTCTGATCCACATTCACTCTCGCAATCGCGCTCAACCGCGTTTCATTCGAATGTCGAACAAAAAAACCTTCGCGCATCATTACGCGTTTATTAGTCACCGCAAATTCCGAGGTCACATATTCTAACCATACATAACCCCAGAAAATAAAGACCGCCAAAATGAATACCCAGCTAAATTTCATTAAAATAAAATTTTGTTGAATATGCGGATAGGTAAAAATAAGCACTAACGTCAGCAGCAAAGGGTAAAAGAAAATAATTTTATGCTTTTTAGTGCGAAAAAGAATCTTTTCATCCGGCATTAAATTTCTATCCATGTAACTCATACACTCACGCCCTCTTTAGCACCGCCATCGTCAATCGATTCACCGATACCAACTTTCCCGCTTCATCTGCAATCTCAATTCCCCATACCTGCGTACTTTTCCCCAAATGAAAAGGCCGCGCCGTGCCAATGACATTCCCTTCCCGCACCGCCCGCAGATGATTCGTGTTAATATCCAGCCCCACGCAATAATATTGACTGTAATCCACACAATACTGAGCCGCATTACTCCCCACCGTCTCCGCCAGCACACACGAAGCACCCCCGTGCATAATCCCCATCGGCTGCTTAACACGATCAGCCACTGGCATACGGGCAACGAGATAGTCATCCCCCACCTCAATAAACTCAATACCTAACACATCCGACAGTGTCCCCTTACCACGCTCGGTCAAAATATCTAAACTGACCGCTGTTTTCCAAATTTTCATGTAGCGCCTCATTGTCTATTTGTGGCATTATGACACCTTTCAATCGTGTGACAAACTGCAACCGGTAGATATAATGAAGAAAAAACGACTCCTTTTAGCCGCTGCCTTATTCAGCTTACAAACCACTGCATCGTATGCGGCTGATTTGTTGGAAGTCTATCAACAAGCGCTGATAAGTGACCCCACTTACCAACAAGCTATTGCCCAACGCCTCTCCACCAAAGAAGGCGTGCCCATTAGCATCGCTTCGATTCTGCCTAATGTTGCCATCACCGCCAACCCCGCTATTACCCGCTCAGCCTTTTCCGGCTCAGACCTGCAAACAGACGTCAACGGCAACCCATTGAGCCCTCGTAATAATACCGTCCGCACTTACACGTTGGCGTTAACCGCCACCCAAACAGTGTTC
>SCTP01000048.1 GCA_004322325.1 Gammaproteobacteria bacterium
AGCGAGCTTTTAAGCGCCTACCATCGTTTTAATGTTCGAAAAACACTTAGAAACTTGGTACGATTCAACAAAGAAGCAACACTGGTTAAAAGAAACCCGGAGTCAAAGGGGCGTAGTTTGTTTGTTTATTACACTCAAAAGAAGCCCTGAATTCAGCGCAAGCATAATAAGCCCTTTAGGGCCATGATGTGGGTATCGACTCCGCACCCATATACTTACGCCGAGCGTGTTCACGCGATGACGTCTGTATACGGGTTTAGAAAATTTAACGCCGCCCGCCGCCGCGCCAGGGCCAAGCACTACAAGCAAAAGGTGTATATTAAAAAAATTCTTCGTCGCAGGTTCGCCTGCGATATGAGCTCATTGCGCACTCGTTGAAAATTGGCTAAAGAAACAAAGAGAAAATGATATAAATATTTTGATGAATTCGAGGGAAAACTTGCCAACATTCTTTGCTTAATGGGCTACTACCAAGATCTTAACACCGCCAGGGAAGCAATCGTCGGCCGCGTTGTTAGTGTCAACAATTCTGTTTGCATTAACCCCGCTTACCAAGTAAAGCCGATGGATGTTATTTCTATCGACATGCAGGCTTACACGCACCTTCGCGCTAATCGCCTTTCTGATATTTTTGAACCCTACCTGGCCGATTCTGATTCTAATAAGGATGTTAAACGTAGAATTCTAGAGGAGGGTGCTGATTTTTTGAAGGCCCACTCCGCAGTCGCCAGGTTGCGCGGAGAGGGTTATTCAGTTACTAAATTCCTTTTTTTCAAAAAGCTTTTATCGGCCGTTGTTGTTAAATTAAAAGATCGGAAAAAACCTTTTAAAAAATCTTCTCGAAAAACGTTTGGAAAAAAAAAGAAGAAAATAATGCGAGCACCTAGAGCCAAACGCCTTAATTACTACACGCTGGGCGACCTTGGGGCGGGCACTTCTTATGATAAATTCAGCGCCAAACCCCTTTTGGTTGCTAAAGATACTCATGTGACCTCCTCGCGGCTAAAGCGAAAAATTGCCGCGTTCTTGAATGACGAGGCGCTGGGGCTTTCTTCTTCTCTAAATTCCGCGAATAATATATTTTTTAAATTTAATAACGTCTCTATCTACTTGCGCAGGCCCAATACTATTAATGAGATGTTTGGTACGACGGCTATTCCCTGCACCGGCACTTACAACGCCGAAGTGATAGAAGAATTTTATACGACCCGGTTTTGAAAATAATTTTTACTAAGATCCGTGATTCAATATCTTTATAAAAAAAAAGATAAGTTTAATGCAAAACTAAGAAAAAGAAAATTTAAATCCAGAGTTTACAATAAGCAAGGCGTTCCTAACGCCTCTTACAATAGAACTATTTCCCCCTTTCCTTGACTAGTTTCTTTGAAAGTCAAACACGCCTGCAGATTGAAGTTTAAAACATTTATTGGAACTGAAAAGGCCCTAATGGTTACAAAAAATAAAGTTTGAATTCATTATAATAAGTATCCTAACTTTTTTGTTACAAAAAAATCTTCCAAATCCCGCATGGGGAAAGGTAAAGGAAAAATCGCCGGCAGAATTTTAAAAATTCATAAAGGCGAAACAATTTTTAATATGCATCTGGCGAACTTTTTTAAAACAAAACGCTGATTAAAGGCGATTAAAGGCACCTTGCCCAGCACTACAACCCTTGTCTCACATTCATGAGGCGCGCGTCGCTTTTATTTCAAACATTATAGCACTCGGACTCGTTTCCGAAGAAAGTTTCGCCGAAAAAAAAAAAAAAAACCTTTCT
>SCTP01000333.1 GCA_004322325.1 Gammaproteobacteria bacterium
GATCTGTCGCATTCTCTACCACCTGAAATACGTATTGATTGTTCTTTTCTGCAATCACCGTACTCTTTTCGGAGACATGCGGTGATAAAATAACTTGTAAAAGACGCTCCTGGTTCATTTCAATAACCCCTCTATTTCTTTAATGGCAGCTTCTGTCATAACCACTTTTTCTGCCCTAACCAACGCAACAGGATCGGCTGCTGACATGGCTGCATCTCGCACATCAACATAAAAGAGGTTTCTTGCTGCTAAATATAAGCTTTCATCAATGACATCGGACACAATTAATACATCACCGTTAAGCTTCATGTCATTTAACTTTTTCACCAATACTTTGGTCTTAGGAGCATCCACTTGGAAAGATTCCACAATCATTAAGCGATCTTGCCGAATCAATTCTGACAAGATGGAACGCAATGCGCCTTTATACATCTTTCTATTTACTTTCTGCTTATAGCAGCGGGGCTTGGCAGCAAATACTTTACCACCTTTTCGCCACAGCGGACTCCGGATGGTACCCGCACGAGCACGGCCTGTACCTTTTTGGCGCCATGGTTTCACACCACCACCACTCACTTCAGCACGAGTTTTCTGTGCCTTGGTACCTGCTCGAGCAGCTGACATGCAAGCCGTCACGACTTGATGGATTAATGCTTCGTTAAAATCGCAAGCGAAGATGTCATCAGCTAATTCAAGCTTCTTTTTTGAATGCGTTAATTGTAATTCCATGACTCTCTCCTCACGCGCTCTTCTTTACCGCTGGGCGGATAACGACATAGCCATTGGTTGCACCTGGCACAGCACCTTTGATAAATACAAGATTACGCTCTAAATCAATGCGAACAACTTTTTGTGACAAAATCGTGCACTTCACATCACCTAAATGACCTGCCATGCGCTTACCTTTGAAAACCTTACCAGGTGATTGCCGTTGACCGATCGAACCGGGTTTATTGTGCGACACGGAGTTACCGTGTGAAGCATCGCCAGAGCTAAAGTTGTGACGGCGAATAACACCGGCAAAGCCTTTACCTTTGGTCGTTCCCGACACATCTACGTATTGGCCGACAGTCAGGCGATCCGCCTTAATCTCTGAACCAACCGCAATATCACCCAGATTCTCGCCATCAAGACGGAATTCCCAAAGACCCGCACCGGGCTCAACACCTGCTTTCGCAAAGTGCCCTGCTTCAGGCTGGGTTAAACGTGTACGTTTACGACTGCCCATGGTGATCTGAACGGCAGCATAACCATCATTTTCGACTGTTTTTACTTGGGTGACACGATTTGGTAACACCTCAATCACGGTAACAGGGATAGCAGCCCCGTCTTCGGTGTAAATTCGTGTCATTCCAGATTTTTTTCCAACTACTATCATTGTTATCGCCTCATTTAGGCATTATTCATTTGTATCAACACTGATTTGCACATCAACACCCGCTGCCAGATCAAGCTTCATGAGTGCATCAATCGTCTTGTCCGTTGGGCGGTTAATGTCCACCACTCGCTTATGAGTACGCAACTCGTATTGATCTCGTGCGTCCTTATCCGCGTTAGGGGCGTTGCAAACCGTAAACCTTTCTATCTGGGTCGGCAACGGAATAGGGCCAGAAACATTGGCCCCCGTACGCTTTGCCGTTTCAACAATCTCAGTTGTTGATTTATCGATCAATCGGTGGTCAAACGACTTTAACCGAATGCGAATTCTTTGATTTTTCATTGACATAGTTCGTTACTCAAGTATTTTCGCGACGACACCCGCACCCACGGTACGACCACCTTCACGAACTGCAAAGCGTAAACCTTCTTCCATCGCTACCGGTGC
>SCTP01000334.1 GCA_004322325.1 Gammaproteobacteria bacterium
GTTGATTGGCTTGTCTTTTCATCGCTGCCACCACTTTTCCACCCACCACAAAGCAACGGATATCCGCGCCGCCAGCTTCTTTAATATACTCTTGCACCATGATATTTACTTTCAAACCAAAGAAAGCTTCCAGTACACTGCGTGCTGCTTTCGATGTCTCCACCAAAATGACACCAATCCCTTGCGTCCCTTCCAAAAATTTAATCACCAGCGGTGGGCCGCCGACCATTTTGATTAAGTCTTGAATTTCATCCAGCGAATGAGCAAACCCCGTCACTGGCAAACCGATGCCTTTCTTCGACAACAATTGCAGCGAGCGTAATTTATCTCTGCCACGGGTAATCGCAACTGAATCATTGACACAAAAAACACCCATCATTTCTAACTGCCGCACAACGGCCGCCCCATAGAAAGTCACCGATGCCCCAATACGCGGAATGACGGCATCGTAGATGGCTAATTCATTCCCTTTATAATGAATGGTCGGGCGGGAAGAAGTGATATTCATATAACAACGAAGCGTATCAATGACATCTGCCTGATGACCACGTGTCCGCGCGGCTTCCACCAAGCGATGGGTGGAATATAGGTTGCTTTTTCTTGATAAAATAGCAATTTTCATTTTTTATGAATCCTGGTCGTCACAAAAGAGCGTGCTGGGTTAACAATGAAGCGCTTACGTAGAGCGCTTCTACCTAATAACATGCGAAACAGCATGGTTTCTCGTTCGGTGAGAGTAATCTCAATTGGCCAAGTTTGTCCAGCAATTGTAATCGGTGTTTGAATCACGTAACGCTCTTCTTCATGACCGCCAGAGTCTGTGACTAGGCGTTTGTCCACAATGTTAGCAACACAGGTAATGATTTGGTCGGTATTATGTTGTAAAGGGTGGATATCAAACGAAATTTTATGTTGGCCGTCTTCAACAAATGGCTTTAAAGAGAAAGCATGCAACGCGGATGTTCGGGCGCCGGTATCAATTTTGGCTTTTATTTTGACAATGCCCAAGGCAGGTAAACCTACCCATTCACGCCAACCGATGAAAGGGTATTTTCTAATGGGGCTGATTAATTTGATGTTTTTTTCCAGTTCCATTTGCCTATTGTAACACCAAAATGGAATAAAATGAGAAAAACCACAACAAGGCCTAAGCAAGGAAAGGTCCAAAGTAAGAAAGTGGTTTTATGCAGGCGGGGTTGTAAGAGAATGAACTCGCCATAACGGTTGACGAGATAGTTTTTAATGTCGTCATCAGATTTTTTATCGAGAATCATTTGATAAACTTTTGCTCGTAAGTCTTGCGCAAGCGGTGCGGTGGAATCAGCGATGTTTTGATTTTGGCACACGACGCAGCGAATTTGTTGAGTGAGATGGGTGAAGCGTTGGGTATCAGTGTCATTTATCGCAAAGGAAGAAGTGATCAGGCTGAATAAAATAGTGAAGAGGAGGAAATGCCGCTGAGTCATTTCACATCCTCGTATTGTTGGATGATGGGGTATAGGACGTTATCCCACGTTTTTTGATCAATCGCGCCAATATGGCGGTAGACAATTTTTCCTTGCGCATTGACGACGAAGGTTTCGGGGGTGCCGTATACGCCTAGGTCAATGGCGGCATCGCCGTTTTGATCATCGCCGACCATGACATAAGGATTGCCGGAATTTTCTAGCCAGTTTTTTACATCGTCCGCGTTATCTTTGTAAGCAATGCCGTAGATGGGAATGTGATATTGCTGAGTAATTTTCATTAGCATCGGATGTTCAACTTCACAAGCGCTGCACCAGGTTGCCCAGACATTCAGTAAACTCACGTGGCCGAGAAGCGCTTGGGGGGTGAGGGTTTTGTTGGGAGGGGTGATGGTGGGGAGTTGAAAAGAAGGAACAGGTTCGCCGATGAGGGCGGAGGGTAATTCGTTGGGGGTGGAAGAAAATAGTTCACGCCATAGTAGGAGAGATAAGGCGATTAAGATAATAAATGGAAGGGTTGTTTTTAATTTTTGTGTAAACATTGTGCTATTTTTCCACTTGTTAGAATATCGACAAAATTTAATCAAATAAGATCTTTTTCGTCAAGAAAGAGTATAAGTTAGATGTCTATTCAAAGGCCTGTTCAATTTTTCATAATGATAATCAATGACGCGCTTGAATTCATTAGGCGTTAATTCATTTTTATGATCTAGTTCTAAAAATTTTAAGCTTAAAAATTCGAATAGTCTATTTTTGTAGCGAATGCTACTGCCTAAGTTTTTAATATAATCATTGAGAAGAGATTGGGCTCTTTTTAAGAAATTATCTGTCTCCTCTCGGGAGGGAATATCTTTCCATGGCACGGAAGTGAATAATTCTTTTAATTTATTTTTAAATGCTTGAACAGTAGTAAAATGACAAGCCGTTAACTTATAGCCAAAAAATGAAGTTTTTGTTTTTTCTGGTAGATGATCCAAATGATCAATGAGGCTCCAGATAAACAATTTACTTTTTAAAAAATTACAGATGTCATCTAGCGAGGGTGTAACTGAATTTGTAAGATAGTTTATTAAATATCTTATAAAGTAGGCTTTTTTATCTTGACGTCCTATCGATGCGAGATAAAGTAAGCCAGCAATATTTTTTTTAATGTCAAGATTATCTATTTTGATGATGGAGCCATTATCTAATTTTTCTTTTATTACATTTCCAATAAGGGTTATGAAGAATCCATCCAAGATAGGCCAATATTTTTTTATGCAACCAACCATGGAAAGAATAAAATAGTGGCTAGTGATTAACTCATTTTCTAATAAAATAGTGATTGCTTCCTCCCATCTATAGTAATAGGTGGGGTGGGTAAATAAGAATGCTAATTTTTTTTGGTCAATTTTCTGGATGTCTAGGCTATCTTCTTGGATCAATGCAGCTAGTTGTTTCGCAACTTTTACCAAGTTGGTAGGGTCGAATATCATTTCAATAGGTAAATTTGGTAAGTTTGCTTCTAAAAATATTTTTTTGAATGGTCGTGTTTTATCAAATTTACAATATGTTAATGCATCCCGAATTATTGTTATTTCATTAAGAGAATAATTGAGGCTAATGATATTTATTGAGTGTAAGATGTATTTAAAAAATAATGTATCGTTTTTCGGGATGATGTCATAAAATATGACTGCTAATTCATTCAAAAAATAATTTCGTGCGGACCACGCACATTCATCCTGTTTTGATGATTTTATTGCAGTTAAAATGCTTTTCTTGCTGCCCAATAACTTAATTTGATCATCTGCTAGATGGGCAAGCAGTGGGTAAGTTTCTGGAGGGAATAATAAATCAAAGTAATCATTTTTTAAGTCATATTGAGAATGGGTGAGTTTATTAAGAGAACTAAAGTGAATGATGTCATTTATATCCCAACGGGGAAAGAGTTCATATTTAATTATATCGCTGGGTAAATCGAGTAAGGGGTTACGGGGCTGCATGTTTTCTTTTCTCACGTTGTAAGATGGCTGCTATACCACCCACCATCATCAGTGCGCCGCCAAACCAAATAAATCGAATAAACGGTTTATAATACAAGCGCACGGACCAATCATCATGGTTTAGTGGCTCGCCGAGAGCAATGTAAAGATCACGAAAAATCCCGGGATGAATATCCACTTTTGTCATCACCATTTCACGCACCGTGTAAATTCTTTTCTCCGGTGATAGATAAGCAATATGCCGATTATTTTTCACGACATCAAAATTCGCGCGAATCCCATGGTAATTAGAACCATCAGCGCTTTCTGTATTGAGAAAGAAGAATTGATAAGGACCCACAGTGACAGCATTGCCCGGATGAATGCGAACCTCACGCTCTTCATTCAGATGACTGGAAAGTAAAATGCCAAGAATTAAGATCGCAAAGCCGCTGTGCGCAATGAGCATGCTGGTGCGTCGGCTGAAAGAAGCGAGTCCCATGAAGAATAAAACAATAAAAGCAAGCGGTGCCATGACCGTATTAAAATAAGGCGCACCGACAGAAATTAGGCCGAAATGTAAGGCGTCAAGAATGAGTGGATAGAGCGTGCCTAATAGGACAGTGAGCGTCGCGATAAAAAGCAGCGCACTGTTGAGCAATAAGGCGGTTTCACGTGAGAAAAGAGAAAAGGGCGTGGGGTTTTTGGTGACAAAGATGGGTACGCGAATGACGTAAATGGTTAAGGCAGCAAAGACAACCAGCGTCAGTAAAATTAAAAGAAATAAGCCGCGGGCAGGGTCGTTGGCAAACGTGTGCGCGGAAATGAGCACGCCAGAGCGAACTAAAAAAGTGCCGAGTAAGCTGAGGGCGAAACTGATAATCGCGAGTAAGGCTGCCCAACCTTGGGCAATACCGCGTCTTTCGCATAAAAGTAAAACGTGAATGAGAGCGGTACCGGAAAGCCATGGTAAGAGTGACGCGTTTTCTACCGGGTCCCAAAACCAAAATCCGCCCCATCCAAGTACGCGATAAGCCCACCAACTGCCGAGCGCGATGCCAAAGGTGAGGAAGCACCAAGCAGCGAGTGCAAAGCGACGGGTGAGCTGGGCCCAGTCGGCATCTAATTTGCCACGGATCAATGCCGCTTGGGTGATGGCGAAGGCGACGGAAAAACCAACGTAACCTGTATAGAGCATCGGGGGGTGGATGACGAAGCCGGGATCTTGTAAGAGAG
>SCTP01000335.1 GCA_004322325.1 Gammaproteobacteria bacterium
ATAAAGCCTGGACAGATTTTTTCGTCCAGGTTTTTCTCTTCAGCGCAATATTAAAGAAGGCACTTCTGATAAAAATAAACCTGAAAAAAGATAGTAAAAAAAACTATTGACTACCAACAATTACTTTGCTAAAAATTGCCTAGCTTTCATAAATCAGATTTAGTAAAAATATTTGAACACATAAACGATAAGGAGAATCTCAATGAAAAAAATCTCGTTTTTCCTATTTGCTCCATTCCTCATAGCATGCGCTACCGAACAAAATTACCGAGGTGTTCCAGCGGCTTCTTGGCAGCAATTAACTGCGAAGCAAAAACAATTAATCATTGATCAATCCTTTGAACAAGATATGAACTCATCTTCCAGCTAAGATTAAATACCATGAAAAAAATAATTTTTTTACTCTTTATTGCAATTGCACTCACTGCTTGCGCTAATAGCGCAGAACAGGTTATGCCGCCTGTACATTATAACGATTCCATTACTTTCCATATTCCTAAAAAAGCTTACATCTATTGGGAGCTAGGTGAACAATACTCAAGTACGGCCCCTCAAAATATGGGCGGCCCCGGCCTTTCTGGGTTAGCTGCAGCATTTATCGAAGCAGAAGAGCATCAAAATAATCCTAGCAAATATACTTATACGTATGGTAAAGCCCAGCAAGCTGTCTTTATGACTTCTTTAGAAGATGTTTTTTCAGATAATCATGTTTTTAACAATGTAGAATTAATCACTGATTTAAAACAGGTTCATTCACAAGATGTATTAATGAAAATATATTTCAAGTCTACGCGTGTTGCTTCTTATGAAAACAATTATCAAATTACACTCGATGTTGATATGAGTATAGAAGTTAATAGAAAGCTCGTATTCCATCGTACTTATGTTGTTCAAAGCGATAACGATAAATATTTTTCAACCTTTAAAGATCAGCAAACAAACGTTTCTCAAAAATTGTTAGTAGATATCGTTAAAGGTGTAAAACAATGGCATACAAACGCTAATTAATGGAGGAGTAGAGATGAAGTTTAAATTGGTTCGAGCTAATTTTATTAGTATAGCTTTTATTTTTCTTGCTGGCTGTGCTAGTGAAAGAAATATTCAACTATCAGATAATTTTTGGCAAAATAAACAACAAAAAATTGCAGTAGCTACCACTAAAGCACCCACCCCGCAATTTTATCGCGTAGGGCAGCAAGGGTTGTTGGACGTTGCAATCAATAACAGCATGAATAAGGATTTAGATAAACGCCTAGAGAGAATAGATTTAGATTGGTATCAGCAATTACCAGTCAGTTTTTCTGATCAATTAAAGAAACGAAATATATATGCTAAATCTTATCTAAATCAGCTTGATCCTGATGATGATAACTATCAGCGTATCGCGGCACAAATTGATAGCGATAAGATCCTTGTCATTAAATTAGAAGAAATAGGAGCAAAGCGAGAATATTTTGGCTTTATTCCTAAAGGAGCGCCAGAAGCGGTATGCGAAATGACGGGGGAATTAATTGATGTTAAAAATAATCAAGTTTTATGGCGCTATAAAACAACAGCAGAGTTACCGGTAAAAGGTAATTGGGATCAGCCACCGAATTATCCTAATCTTACAAACGCATTGCAATTAGCAGTTAATTCGGCGCGGCAGGAGTTAGTGGATAGCTTTTTCTCTGGTCATTAATGGTGAAAGCCCTAGTTAAAGATTTATCTTTAACTAGGGTCTTATAAACCTACGTAAATGGTAATAAAAGGAAGTTTTATGGACCAAGTTTCTGAAAATTCTTTGTTAATTACTCTTATTTATCCGATAGTGACGGGTGTTATTGCTGGACTAGTAACAAATCTTATAAGCAAATATTTTTCATTTTTTAGAATAGAAGAAAATTGTGTTGAATTTATATCGAAGAAAGAAATTATAGTTCAAGAAAAAATTAAAGCCTCTGGTACAATGTTGGAATATGTCAGTGATAAAATTAGAAATTCAAGGTTATTTTTCTTTATTTTCTCATTTTACATACTGTATGTTTTTATCGCTTTACCTCTTTTTTGGAAAGTTCAACCATTTTTTATGGATAAAAATATCATCTACCTTTCTCAGGCGCGAATTATAGGACGATTTTTACCAGAAATTTTGATTGATAATAAACTCTTTCAATGGCCAATTATTTTGACGACATTGGTACTATATTACCCATTATTATCTTTCACAAAATCCATAACTAATTTTGTTATTATTTTTTTTCTTACCAAAACTAATGCTCCTGTAACAAAAGACTTTATACGATTGTTCGAAATTTGTTTATTTTTTTTGCTTAGCGCAATTGTTTGTTCATTTGTTATATATCTCTATTATGATGTTACCTTAAAAGAATCAACAATAAGGGTGTTTGTATTAATATCATTATTTTTGTGTTTATTTTTGCAAAAAAATAAAAATTAATAAAAATCGCTGGATAACTTCATGCATTGGATTATAATCTTCGCTAGCCTGCGAAACACGTGATTCAGCGATATTAAGTTTATTGTCCATATTTACCTGTTATATTCATCTCATATACTAAGATCGCCATTATTTAAATTGATAACAGAACAAAATTAATTTTCAAAAATATTATTTTTTTATTGACTACAAGTTATTTTTTTGTTAAAAAGTACCTGGTTTTTATAAATTCGATTCAATAAAAATATTGAACACAGGCAGGACAAGGAGAATTCAATGAAGAACGCTTTATTTTTCCCTCATCATTATTACCTCAAATTACCAATCATCAGCCACTTAAAATAGCTCTTCTCTGATTATTAATAACTTCGTCATTAACAACTTTTTAATAAGGAAAATTGTATGTTTTGCAAATTGATTTCACAAAAAACTATTACGTCAATTATTATTGCGGCAAGTTTAACCACGCTAACGGGATGTGCTTCCATTGTGAGCGGTCAGCATCAAGCTGTATCGGTGAATACTGCCCCCGTAAAAGAGGCTAAATGTTCATTAGAAAATAGCAAAGGAAAATGGTATGTATCAAATGCGCCAGGGAGTGTTATGGTAAATCGCAGTTATAGCGACATGCGTGTTACTTGTGAAAAAAATGGGTATAAAAAGACTGAAAAAACGGTAGCTTCTTCAACAAAGCCACTCGTTTTTGGTAATGTGCTATTTGGTGGCCCTATTGGAGCAGGTGTGGATATTGCTGATGGTGCGGCATATGATTATCCGCAAGAAATTCGAATTCCGTTAGAAAAAGCTTAATAAAAACTGCTAAAGCCTGGGTGAGCTTTTTTGTCCAGGTTTTTCTCTGATTACCTTATTGTTAAAAATATTCATCTCTTGCTATAGTGCATTGCACTACTGGTACTATGTGCTATAATAAAAAAGAACAGGAAAATGATAGAAATTAAAGCGACACCAAGATTCATGCGTCTAGCCACAAAAGCTATGACGCCTGAGGCATTGCAGGAACTAATCTATACTTTAGCTCTCGACCCTGAGCAGGGAGTGATTATTAGAGATACTGGCGGCATCAGAAAGGTGCGCTGGGCAACAGGAAAAGGGGGCGGCAAACGTGGGGGTTTACGCGTTCTCTATTATTTCGATGGCGAATATATTGTTTTATTAGTAACCCTATTTAAAAAGTCAGACCAAGAAAATATCGACGCCAGCGAAAAAGCAGAAATGCGTAAGTTAATTGATGAA
>SCTP01000336.1 GCA_004322325.1 Gammaproteobacteria bacterium
AAGATTTCGCCGCGAAGTGCTCCTCTCCACGTATCATTAAATTTATAACCAATATACGCCGCCAATCCTTGCCACGTCACGCTACCGATATTGCCATAGGAATTGAGCGCTTTTGTTTGCGTATCGTGGTCGTAATTCGCTGCCAACGTTAATTTATCCGTCACATTGTAATTCGCGACAAAATCAATCAAATTACGTATCCCCATCGGTCCCGTCGAGACTCTAGGTACATAACGTTCGCCGCCGGAGTAGCCATCCAACACGAAGGAATACTTTGGCGAAGGAGTATAAAGCACCGCTAATTCAATCGTTTTCCGACGACTGTAATCGCGGACATTATCCCAACCATTGTTTAATCCAGCAATGAAGCTCAGCTTATCACTGAAGGCATACGTGCCGCGTGCACCAATAAACGTGCCCGGCTCGGCATAGCCATAGAGAATAGCGCGAGAGTAGTTCATGTCTTGTGCCGGATAAGCATATTCTGCCCCAGCCCAGGATGAAAATTTACCTGCGATAAAAGTAAAAGAACCAATCGCATATTGCAGATAAGCTTGTAAAACGGTTCCCGCAATCTGCTGACTGTTTGTAATCGTTGCCCAGCCGTACGGTGCAAAAAGATTAGAATCACGACCTATCAGGATGTCGGTTAAACCACCCAGTCCGGCGGATGGTTGTTTAGCAAGGATCAAGTCAGCTTGTTGAAAAGTAGGGCCATTTTGCTCGATATCAAACACACGATCTTGTACGCCGCTGACAAATAAATCACTTCTGGATAAGTGATTATAAGAGCCATCGATGTAAGCAGAAACGTTCACACCGCACACATTATAAGTCCGTATAGGAATATTGCTCACCGTCGGTGTCGTGGTCAACGTTGGATTCACTAAGCAAGAAGTGGCTGGAACGACTGCTTGTGATAAAGAAGGAAAAAACCCGGATAAAATGAAAAAGGAGGCAAGTGCTGTTAGCTTCTTTGGTTGCGACATAAGATCCCTCTCTGTGCAAAAAAAATCCTAGTAATGAGATTATCATAATCGAATTTTAAAAAATTGCACACTTTTTTATTTTCACGTACTATATTTTTATCGTTTCGCAAAAACATATGGTGAATAGAATGGATTCTACTACCCAACTTCCGCAAAAACCTCATCCTCGAGAACTTAGCTGGTACGGAACTGCTTGTATTGCACTCGGTGGCAGCGATGCCTGTTTATTTACCATCGGTGCTCTATTAACAGTGCAAGGCGGTGCGCCTACGCCAGGGACCATGGCTATTCCCTTGCTCGCCTTAGGCGTCATCTTGAGTTGGATGGCAATACCTGGATGGCTTGAATTAGTGTTAATGTTTCCTAATCGTGTCGGTGGTATCGCCGCAACGTGTTCAGAAGCATTTCGGCCTTATAGCGAAGTATTAGCGAATCTGACGGGAATGTGTTACTGGTGGGGTTGGGCTCCTGCGATAGGGGTCTCAGCTTTCATCGCTGCGGTTCCTATACAACAATGGTATTTACCGCAGCTAGATGTCTTGTCCATTGCGACAGTCATCATTCTTTTTTGCGCGTGGATTAATATACGCGGCATTCACTTTACTTCCTTGGTGGCGATCCCGATTGCAACCGTGGCTGGTATATTGGCGTTTATTTCAGGCTTAGTTCCCATTTTTACGGGGCACATGAGTTGGATACAAGCAACCGATTTTCATCTGACGACGCCTTTTGCTGGGAAATTTGGTGAGCTCACTAGTTTGATGGCGGGATTGTATTTGATTGGCTTTGCAGCCCCTGCGTTTGAACAAGCTTTTTGCCATGTGGGTGAATTAAGAGACCCTATCAAAGACCAACCACGAGCTGTTTATCTGTCTGCTGTGATGGCGGGTGTGTATTTCATCTTATTGCCGATCGTTTGGTTAGGAACAGCTGGCCCTGTCAATATAGCAAATGATTTAATCGGCGCCATCAGCCCCACTTTTGCTCCTGTCGCAGGGGCAGCGGCAAAAGCCGTTGCTATTTGGTTTTATGTTTTTAGTGCTTCTATGTCGACGGTCGCTTGCTTCGCAGGCTGCCCCCGTACCCTTTTACAACTCGCGGACGATGGCTTATTACCACGTATCTTTTCCAAGCGGACTGCTTCGGATGCGCCTTCGTTTGCGACATTTTTCACTATGGCGATTTCCGTTCTGTTGCTCTGGACCGGTTCGCCGCTTTGGTCGGTCGCTTCCGCTAATTTCACCTATCTTATCGGTGTCTGCCTACCTAGCGTGGCTGTCTGGTTATTACGTAAAGACCAACCTGGGATGGCTCGTCCCTGGCGTGCACCACGTGGCACGATTGCGTTAGGATTAATCGCAGCTGCTATATGGGGCTGTTCCACTATCTTTGGTTTTGAGCAATATGGATTACCCTCGGTGATTTCTGGCATTGTATTTGCCTATACCGGCACAGCTTTATACGTTTGGCGCAAAGTCAGTGATCGCGTACGCCAAGGCTTGCCTTTCTATGTTCCTACCTTACACCTTAAATTAACCGGTGCCATGTTAATGGTGTTGGTGTTAGATGCGGCGGGTTATTTAATTGCGGTTTACCACGTTCCAGCAGGAGATGGTACTCTCTTGGCCATCTTATCTGACATTTTTGTGACGGTGGCCATTCTGACCATCGGGGTCGGATTAATCCTTCCCGGTATGATAGCCAATTCAGCCACCCAGCTTGCCAGTGCGGCGAATAGCCTAACGACCGGCACCATGGCGGATTTTTCGCGAGCGATGTTAGCGTTAGGTAAAGGGGATTTAGAAGCTGCTCAAGCACGCATTAAAATTAAAATGGTGGATACGCATTCAAATGATGAAATCGGCGAAATGGCAAAAAGTTTTAATAAATTACAATTAGAAATTATGCGTGCTGCCGTTGGATTAGGCAAAGCGCGTTTAGGACTACAAACGGCGCGTGATGAATTGCTGGAATCGAACAAAGCATTGGCTGAAAATGAGGTAGCATTGCTAAAAATGAATGAAACCTTAGAGGAGCGTGTCCAAGAACGGACAGCCGAATTAGAAAGCGCTCAGCAGCAATTG
>SCTP01000337.1 GCA_004322325.1 Gammaproteobacteria bacterium
GATGAGTGATAACCATAATGACAATGTGGAGGCGTTTAATCAGCTCGTTAATCAAATCATTAAAGAAGAAATGGCTGCCATCAAAAAACAACCGACGACGAATGGCAAAGGCTATCTAACCATTGATTTCGATGCCTCTGTTGTTAATACAACCGACAAACCCATCATCAGTGTGCGTTTTACCGCCGAAGGAATGATGAATGGGATGGCACATCCTTTCCATCATCATCGCGTATTAAATTTTGATTTAGATAGTGGTGAAACACTTTCACTTGAAGATTTATTTCAACCTGACTCGGATTATTTGAATCGTATAGCGGAATACTCCCGTGATGTATTGAATAGAAAATTGCGCGACAAAGGCATGCTCATGGAAGGCACCACGCCGACGAGTGAAAATTATAAAAATTGGAATCTCAATCCACGCGGCATACTAATTACCTTTGATGAATATCAAGTTGCACCTTATGTTTACGGCACACAAACCGTATTAATTCCTTATTCTGTCGTCAAACATGATATTGCGCCTGATTCTCCGCTGGCTAATTGTTTAAAACATCAAAAACGCTGTTTGCGCAATAATTTATTAACCGGTGGTTTTATCGATCAAGCGTGAAGGATAAGCATGAATATCGCCGTGATAATCTTCGATGTGATAAGCGATTTCATTTGCTTTTTCTCCTGCCTGCAAATAACAAGGGCCAATTGGCATTTTGCCAAAGCCACCAGGAATATCTAACACATACGTTGGCTGGCATAAACCAGAAAAACGTCCACGCAATTGTTTCATCAATTGCTGCCCGGTTTCAATACTTGTACGAAAATGTTGTGTGCCTCTGACTAAATCAGCATGATGAAGATAATACGGTTTAATACGATGCTTAATAAAACAGCGCATTAATGTACTTAATGTTTCGATGTTATCATTTAGATCTTTCAATAAAACAGTTTGACTTAACATAGGAATGCCTGCATCCACCAATGCTGCACAGGCTTGTGATGCTTCTGGTGTAAATTCATTGGGATGATTCGCGTGCAATACAACATATATCGGTTTATCGCATTTGAGTGCAGCAATCATGTCTGCATTTATTTTTGCTGATTCTACCACTGGTACACGTGTGTGAAAGCGTATGACTTCTACGTGTGGAATAGCATTTAATCGATCCAGTATTTTTTTCAGTGCAGCAGGTTTTAAAATAAAAGGATCACCGCCGGTTAAAATGACTTCCCAAATTTCAGGATGATGATTGATATAAGTGAAAGCATTATCTAACTCTACTGCAGTTAATTTTTCAGATGAAGCAGCAATTTTTTCACGACGAAAACAAAATCGGCAATAGACTGGGCACACTAATACAGGTGTTAAAAGACAGCGATCAGGATAACGATGAATAATACCTTTTACGGCAGTATGGACATCATCACCGATAGGGTCATGATATTCAAACGCAGTCGTCTTAAGCTCTTCAATATGAGGGACAAATTGCTTTGCAATCGGATCATCTGGCTTTGTTTTATCAATTTTTTGCTGCATTTGAGGAGAAATAGAAAGGGAAAAATGCTCAATAACTTGTTCTATTTCAACGATATGATCAGCATTAACAAGCTCGTGTTGAATTAATGCTTCTAAGGTGCGAATAGATTTATTCATAAAATTAATAAGATAGCCATTATTCAAAATTAGAAGAGAATTATACCGTTTACCAGCTAAAAAAATAGGTTTACTTTATTCTGCTAAATTCGGTAGTATACAAATTCTACAATTATAAGAAATGAATTCACCCACACACAACACACTGGAGGTAATATCCTATGTCTATGTTACGTAATAATTTTGTTTATAATCCCTTATCAAATCCCTTATCAGAATTATCCACCCCACAAATCACTCCTCTCTCTCCTCTTACACCCAATGAGGCGTCTGATGAAGCGCTAATGCTTCAAGAGTGGGAAGAAATTTGCCCTGATATTCCAGCCAATACTCTGCCACTTCGCCACGAAGATCGCCTACCCATACATAGAAAAAATAAAAATAGACCAAAAAAAATACATAACCATACAGACTGGCATAAATTATCACAAATCCAACGAGGAGAAATAGATGGGTTGAGAGGAAAGTTAGAAGAAATCATCCAGATTTCTCACGCGTTAGCCTATGAAAATACGTGTTTAAGAGCCAGAATGGATCAATACGATAAAGAGATAGAAGATTTAAAAAGTGAAACAAAAAATTTAAAAGACGAAAACGCGCACTTACAAGCCCTCATACAACTTTATCAACAACAAAATCATATCAGTGAGAAAATAAATCAGAAATTATTAAAAAATCAACACCAAACCAGACCAACACCTCCTCATCACTCTCAGCCTCCTCAGACTAACTGGATTCCCTCCATAGATTCAAATCTGACATCGGATCCACGATTATTTTCTTTAAGACCTGTTTCGAGATCCTCATCAGATCCGAGCTACACTCCCCGCTCATGGTTTGACTCCACTATTTGACGAGGTGAATCATTGTTTCTTCGATCCATGTCTTCGCCAGATGCATGACTTCTTCTGGCGTCCGACCTTCACTTTCAATCGGCGGTCCAATCACCACACGGATAGTGCCTGGCCGTTTAATGAAGCGACGTCGCGGCCATCGATATCCTGCATTATGTGCCACCGGTATCACTAACGCCTGCGTGGCGACGGCTAAACGAGCACCGCCTAATTTATAGTGACCCACCGTCCCCGGGGCAACGCGAGTGCCTTCCGGAAAAATCAGAATCCAACGACCTTGCGCTAAACATTTTTTCCCTTTCGCAATAATTTGTTGCATCGCAGACGATTTATCATTTCGATTAATCGAAATCGGTTCTGATATCGCTAATCCCCAACCAAAGAAAGGGATCCATAATAATTCTCGTTTCACAATCACCGCAGGATCGTGAAAAATGAGCGGTAAAAAAAAGGTTTCCCACGTTGACTGATGTTTACTTAACACAATCCCACCCTGATCATACGGAATATGCTCAAGCCCTTCTACTTGATAATCGATATGACACACTTTCTTCAACACTTCGATATACGCCCGTAAAAAAAAGCGAATCAAGGCATGCCGATAACGCAATGGCAAAAGCAAGCCAAGGACACACACAAAACTGTAGAGAAAAATACTCGTGAGAGAATAAATAGAAAAAATAAGTGAACGGAGGAAAAGATTTAATTTAGTCATGAGACGAGCCTTGTTGTAATAATACAAATTCCACCGCGCTGGCTAAATCAGCAAAACTGGGAATCGTGATAAAAAGCTCGGGATGACGTTCTCGGACTTTTTCACCATTGCCTGTCATCACCAAGAGCGGTTTACAACCCGCTGCTTGTGCTGCTTGGATATCGACATGGGAATCGCCGATAAAAAATGTCTCGCCGAGGTTGACGCCGTATTTCTCTGCGATCTGATGCAATAACCCTGGCTTTGGTTTGCGGCAAACACACCCTTCTTCGGGATGATGCGGACAGAAAAAAATCTCTTCAATATAACCGCCATGGGCTGCTAATTCACGTATGAGCTTTTCATGAATATTACTTAGCATATCCAAGTCATAATGCCCGCGAGCAACGCCGGATTGATTGGTTGCAATTAAGACACGAAACCCTGCGCGATTTAACTGCGCGATCGCATCTAAACTACCAGGAATGGGACGCCATTCGTCAGGTGATTTAATGTATTCGTCGGAATCGTAATTAATAACCCCGTCACGATCGAGAATGATAAAAGGTAGCGTTTGCTTTAACATCATCATGTAGAATATCCCCGCGGCAAAGAGGCGCGCGGGGATAATTGTAATGGCAGATTAGTCAAATTTATAGACTACGCCGAGATTAAATGCATCAGAACGTGGTGCAGAAATTCGTTCGTTGCCTGACGTAAATGAGTTATAAGCGGTAAAATCATACTCACCACGAAGGTCTACATTCTGCGTCACGCTGGTTTGTAAGCCGAGACCAAGCTGAGTGCCTGTTGTGCTTTTATCCTGATCAGAGAACCGAGTTTTCACTGCACCCACGCGTCCAAATGCCAGTGTATGATCACTTAACATCACGCCAGGGACAACGCTCGCACCGTAGCTGTAGCTGGTTTTGAGTCTGCCTTGATCAGAAATTTCACCCGTACCCACTGTTCCGGTTAATTCACCACCGAGGTAAAGGTTTTGGTTCACGACACCGCCATAACCGGCAAATAGGTTGAATGGGACACCACGGAAGTTAGCGGGATCGCCATTGCCACCATCTTTAGTGGTGTTTGCAACGATACCAAGACCGGCACCGATGTAAGGGGCTGGATCGGCCATTGCTATAGTCGAAGCCAGGATTGCACTCGCAATAAGAATCTTTTTCAACATGATTCCACACTCCTAAATATTTTTTATTGGATTGATGGACATCCTTATACCGAGCCATTATTCTTCCTAGTGGCAAAAAGCATATCTTAAATCACCCCCGCATTCAACGTTTGGACAGTAGCTACTTGTTTTTGTCCACATCGTAAGCAACAAACACCTCATTTAATTGCCGAGTCACGCGGATGAATGTGGTGCGCTTGGACAGCTCTTTTAAGCGATGCGCGCCTACGTATGTACAGGTAGAGCGAATGCCGCCTAGGATATCCAGCACGGTATTTTTGACAGGTCCGCGATAAGGGACATTCACGGATCGGCCTTCGCTTGCGCGATAATCGGCCATCGTCCCATGATGTCGTTCCATAGCTTCCGCTGAACTCATGCCGTAGAAGCGTTTATATTTGGCACCTTGTTGCTCAATCACCTCTCCGGAGGCTTCATCATGGCCAGCCAACATCCCACCTAGCATGACAAAATCTGCTCCCGCTGCGAAAGCTTTGGCCACATCGCCTGGCGTCGTACAACCGCCATCAGCACAAACATGACCACCTAAGCCATGCGCGGCATCCGCGCATTCGATGATGGCAGAAAGCTGGGGATAGCCAACGCCGGTTTTTTCGCGGGTGGTGCAGACAGAACCAGGGCCGATGCCAATTTTAACAATATCGGCACCGGAAAGGATCAATTCTTCCACCATTTCCCCGGTGACGACGTTACCTGCCATGATGACTTTTTTCGGGTATTTTTCGCGAATATGTTCTAAGCAAGAGACAAACCGTTCAGTATAACCGTTGGCGACATCCAAGCAGATGAAGGGAACATCGACTACTTGCAGGGTTTGTTCCAGCTTAGCAAAGTCATTTTCCCCGATACCGACGGAGACGCAGCAGGAAGCCAACACTTTAGGGTGTTCTTGAGCAAATTTTTCCCACTCTTCGAGCGTCAAAAATTTATCCAATGCGGTAAGCAGATTATGCGAAGCAAGCGCTTTGGCCATCTTAAACGTACCGGTGTGATCCATATTCGCCGCCACGATGGGGACACCCTGCCAGGTAGATTGGGTATGCTTAAACTTAAACTCGCGTTCCAGCGACACTTCTGCCCGGGTTTTCAAGACGCTACGTTTGGGGCGGATTAAGACATCACGGAAGTCTAGTTTTACATCGTATTCGATACGCATTAAAAAGCCCTCATAGTTAATTAGGGTAATTTTAGCACGACAGGGGTTTTTGCTCACGTTATAATGATGTTTATTATTTGCGAGGTTTCCCTATGTTATCTTTACATGAAAAATTCATCGTGGATGAAAAAGGAAAGAAAACCGCAGCCGTATTACCTTATGCTGAATGGAAAAAAATTCTTCTTATTCTGGAAGAATATGATGATATTTGCGCATACGATAAGGCAAAATCTCGTCCTTCCCATCCTGCTTCTTTTAAAAAAGCCATAAAGAAGCTTAAAACTACCCGCTCATGAAATACGAAATTGAGATTGAGCGAAGCGCATTAAAAGCTCTACAAAAAATTCCGGCTATGGATAGAGATAAAATAATTGATGCGATTGAGCACCTTGCTTTTGAACCTAGGCCTGTCGGCGCAAAGAAGTTGTCTGGTCGGGATGGTTGGCGTATACGGATTGGGAACTACCGTGTAATTTACGAGATAATAGATCATACTTGTTATATTTTAGTATTAGATATAGGGCATCGTAAGGATATTTATAGGTAAAATTAAATATCCTTTCTACATGGATGCTGATTTTTTATTTTAACCAGGTTTATATTAACACTGCTTAATTTTAACCTGGTTAAAATAATCAAAATATTAAATTAATTACTTTTCTTCACCCGCGCATAATAAAACCCATCCATCTCACACATCCCCGGCAAAATCTGCCTTCCCACCTCGCACATCACCCCCCACTCCGCTAAAATCGGCTCTTCTTGTGCTTCCGGATGCGCCGCTAAAAATGCCTGCATCACCCCCACATTCTCCTCCGGGAAAATCGAACACGTCGCATACACCAACATGCCACCTGGCTTCAGCAGCGGCCACAGGGATTCGAGTAATCGCGCCTGCTGTTTTGCCATCGCACCAATATCTTGCGGCTGACGCAAGAGCTTAATATCAGGATGACGGCGAATCACGCCACTCGCTGAACACGGTGCATCAAGTAAAATACGATCAAATAATTGACCATCCCACCATCCTTTCACCTCACCTGCATCATCACAAATACATTGCGCTTGTAATTGCAAACGCGTGAGGTTTTCTTTAATAGATGACATTCGCGCTGCTTCTTTTTCGATAGCAATACACGCGGCTAAATGAGCTTCCCGCTCAAGTATATGCGTCAGTTTACCACCCGGCGCTGCGCACGCGTCTAACACGCGCTGTCCTGCATGCACATCCAGTAACTCTGCCGCTAATTGTGCAGCGCCATCTTGCACGGATACTTCACCTGCGGAAAATCCAGGTAATGTTTCAACTGCCATCGGTGAGTCTAAAATAATGCCCATCTGCGTTTCTGAAATAATGTGCGCGGTTAATTCACTTGCTTGCAGCTTCTCTAGATATTGTTCACGCGTCATGCGGCGTTGATTAACACGCAAAGCAAATGGCGGATACGCATTATTTGCTTGCAAAATAGCTTGCCAATGCGCTGGCCATACTTTTTTAATGCTGCTAATCCACCACAGCGGATGCGCGTATTCACTTTCAGGATCCGCTTGAATGGTTTCGTCGATTTTCGCTTTATGACGCAAATATTCCCGCAAAATTGCATTCACTAATCCACGCGCCCACGGCTGATTAAGCTTATCCGCCGCTTTCACCGTTTCATCGACCGCTGCATGCGGCGGCACGCGCATATCCATCAATTGATATAACCCCACACACAATAAAGCATGCACGATACTATCTTTTGCCTTCATCGGTTTTTTTAACAACTGACTCAACACCACATCCAAGCGCGAATAAAATCGGCAAACACCGTAGCAAACCGCTTGCACAAATGCACGATCACGAGCATCTTTAAGAGAAGTGAGTGAAGATGACAGTACATCTAACAAAGAACAACCATTCGTCACATCATCAATGATGCGCGCTGCCATTAATCGAAGATTCATGTTAATTTTTCGCCTGGTATTAACTCTTGGCGCCTTGCATTGTAAAAATCAGCAATCGGTAATATTTTTCCACCCGGTAATTGTACTTGCAGTAAGCGTAAAACACCTTCACCCGTTGCAATATCAACCCCTTCGCGCGAAGCATGTAAAATCGTACGCGGCTCGGCTTGATGGTCTACTGGCATCACTTTGCCGCGCCAAATCCGTAAACTATCTCCTCGCCAGGTGGTATAGGCCACAGGCCAGGGGTTAAACGCACGAATTTCGCGCTCTAATTCGACCGCAGGTCGTGTCCAATCTATTAAGGCTTCTTCTTTGCTAATCTTGTTTGCATACGTCGACAGGCTATTATCTTGCGCTTTTGCTTCTAATTGGTTTTCCGCTAATAAATTTAATGTTTCGATTAACGTCTCTGCCCCTAGCTTGGCCAACACATCATGCAGCGTTTGTGATGTCTCATCCGGCTCCATCACGTATCGACGCTGCAGCAACATAGGACCCGTATCCAAACCCGCATCCATTTGCATCATCGTCACCCCCGTGATCGTATCGCCAGCAAAGATAGTGCGCTGAATGGGGGCAGCTCCTCGCCAGCGGGGTAATAAAGAAGGGTGAATATTGATGCAACCCAAACGAGGGAGAGATAAGACAGCGGCGGGTAATAACATACCGTAAGCCGCTACCACCATGACATCTGCTTGAAAACTGGCGAGTTGCTCTTGCTCATACGTTTCTTTCAGCGATTTGGGTTGATAAACGGGAAGTTGATAAGTCATCGCCAATTCTTTGACGGGACTGTGCGTGAGTTTTAAACCTCTGCCCGCTGGACGATCTGGTTGGGTATAAACCGCCACAACGTGATGAGAGGAATGCAACAATGCCTCTAATGCGACAGAAGCAAATTCAGGGGTACCCGCAAAGATGACTTTTAATGAAGGAGTGGTCACAAATACCTTACGCCTGCCGTTGAAATTTTTCGATTTTTTTGCGAATTCTTTCTTGTTTCAGTTTAGAAAGATGGTCAATGAATAAAATACCATTCAAATGATCCACTTCATGCTGAATACAAATCGCTGCTAGCCCTTCCAGGTCCCACTCAAACGTTTTACCCTCTAAATCTATCCCCCGCAACCGCAATTTGGCCGCGCGTTTCACCTTGTCTGAAATGCCAGCACCGACGGATAAACAGCCATGGAAATCGTCTTGAACACCTTCTTGGCTCAAAATTTCTGGATTGAATACGGACACGGGTTGATCACGCTTCTCGGAAAGGTCCATCACAAAAAATCGTTGATGAATATTGACTTGCGTGGCAGCGAGCCCCAAGCCTTGGGCATGGTACATGGTTTCATACATATCATCGATGTAGCGGCGCACCTCGTCGATATTCGTCACGGGCGCGGCTTTGATACGCAAGCGCGGATCGGGGTATTGAAGAATGTTGAGTAAGGCCATGCTTGTTATTCTCTTAAAATAAGCGGTCGGCTAGATTTTAGTCGGGCAAATAGGAAGTTCGCAAGCAATCTTTGAGGCTAAAGGGGGGCCGATGAGGAAAGGCTTCTTCATCAATCCCTGTTTCGGCGGATGCCAGCCCTACCCCTTTCTCGTAAATATGCTTAAATTTCTCTTCCAGTTCTTTTTTTAGACTGGGACTTTCTTCTAATAAATCTATTAACTCCCTTCTTTGATTTTTTATGGTGATCACCCAACTTTTACTTCTTCTCATGGGTTGATACTTCCACTTTAATAAATGCGCCATTAATACTGCTAAACGGCTAGCCAGCGCTCTTTTTTCACTTTTTCCCATGCTCTCCATTTCCTCAGCTATATTTTCAACATCAATCTCGGATACTCGGCCTTCTCTTAATAACTGAGCATTATGGATAATCCAAGCATAGAAATCTTTTTCGTATTCTTTCTGAGTAATTTTGCTCATGATCTGCTCTCCGATAATCCATCTCGATATATCTGCATTGCCTCGTCTGCCTCACCTAACTGCTCCAACAGCTTCCCATACTCTAACGACGCTTCCGCATTCGCAGCAAGCGCTAAACATTTTGCAAAATAATCCTTCGCTTTTCCCCACAATTGTACACGTACGCATAGCCGGCCCAAGGTGAGTAACAATTCTGGTTTAGGTCCATAAATCTTTAACCATGCGCCCACAATCACTAATTGCCGATTCAAATTCGTAAACGGTAACGTGCCATAGATTTTCACTAATTCTGGTTGCCAGTTATATTTTAATGTCTTACGAATTAATTCTTCTACTTCTGGTGTAGTATCGTTGAAGCGTAATAATTGTTTGACATAGGCACAGACGACATCCGGCTGTTTTTTAGTACGCTTGGGGATAGATTGCCAAATCGCATGAATCTCATTCAAACTTTTCGTGCTCGCTGCGTTTAAAATATCAGCGTAAATATTTTTTTCGAATAACTCCACTTGTTCTGCATTCAACATTTTTGCCTTACGCATATTGGGCAATAAACCCAGCAAATGCGGCCAATCTGCTAAACGCACATAGACTTTTTCTAACAATTGCAAAACACGTGGATGATAAGGGGCTATATCACGTAAGTGATTTAAGGTAGCGGTGGCGTGTTCAAGTTGATCTTGCTTTAATTCTAAATCGGCTTGTGCAATGCCAATCGCTAATTCATCATTGGGAGCAATTTCATAGGCTTTTTTAATGTAACGATCGCGTCTATCATACGCACCTTGTTCATGCGCTGCTTTCGCTGCTCCTAAATAATTCATCAATGGATCAATGGATTGATTTTCACCCGCTAGTAATAAACGTTCGGCTTTTTTCCAGCGTCCTTCAATCAATAAAATTAAACCATGCTGCGTTTTATTGTATAATCGATGTTCCCGATGAAAACGAAACCAATTTTTCACGCGAAACCACCAGAATTGTAATTGATCCAGACTGGTGATGAGTAAATAAAAAATAACTAAGAAAACAATCGTACTTAATAAAGCAAACCAAACGGGCATTTGCACCGTCCAAGGCTGATAAACCACTAATAAATAACCTTGATGTTGAACTACTTCAATGCCTAACCAGACGGAAGCAATCAGGATGATTAAAAAGACTATTAAACGCAGCATCAAAAGCCTCCTATTGCGCCGCTTCAGTCTGCGCAAAATATTGATCAAATAATTTTAGTGTATCCGTTAAATTGACTTTGGGCGGTTGGATATTCATTTTTTGTAAGACGTGTAAATTTTGTAAGAAGGTTTGGGTCAGCATGGCATCTTGATCAAAATAACGTGGAATCCAGGTTGCTAATTGATCGAGGCTGGTTTGATATACAGCTTCATTACGATGCAATACCGCCCACATGGCACTTTCCATTTGGGCATGAAGATTTTGATAGAGAAAAGGTTTTTCTTCCGGCATCACGAGTGCTAAATCATGTGCGGTGTTGTAACGTACGATGACGATTTTATGTAACGCATTCCAGGTTTCTTGTAGCCCTGCTCTCCACCAAGAAACGGTCGATGAGGGCGCGGGAGAAGAAGTGCTGGCTTTGAGCGGCGCAGCAGGCATAGGTAATTGTTCAAGTTGCGCATTGAGAGCGGCAAGTTGTAAATATAAAGCTGTGGTATCGACTTGGGGAATAGCTTGTAAATTGCTGATGTCGGTAGTAATAGATTTGCGTAATTCTAATATCTCGTTGGTAGAGACAGGTTGTAATACTTGCTCGGCACGTTGCAACAAGGTCACTGTCAATGGAATATTGTGGGCTAATTGTAAATGATCATTGGCTAGCCGCACTAAATATTGCGCTTCGGTGACATACCATTTGCTGGAATCTAGAATGCGTTCTTGCTTCGTCAATAATTCTTGAGTCTTTTGTACAGATTCTTGCGTTTGCGTCAGCGACGTTTGCATATTAGCAAGGTCAGCTTGATATTGCTTCGTCTGTTTTTGCAAATCGCACACTAATTGGGCTAAAGAAAGATTGCTGTGGATGAGTTGAAAATAGCTAATACTAAAGAGGCAAACAGCTACCACCATACCTAGCATGGAAAGAAAAATGCCCCATTTAATCAGGCGGGGACGAATGCCTATTACTTTTGACATAATTCATTCCTTTTTTGTTCTAGTACTTCAAAAATAGCCTGATGACCCGCATGACGGGCAACCCATACGGTCTGAAAACCCAACGCTTCTGCGATTAATTTTATCCGGTCACTGACAACGATCAAGGGGATTTGCCGTATCTCAGGCCAACCTTGATCTTGAAATAATCGCTTTAAATTCTGCGCGCCTTCGCCCGAAGTAGTAATGATAACATTAATTTGCTTTTTCTTGAGTAGGGGGAGATAAGAACTGATATCGATAGTCGGCAAGATGCGCTGGTAAGCGATCACTGAGGTGACGTGGGCGCCGCGAGCTGTCAATATTTTTTCCAACTGCTCGCGCCCGCCTGCCCCGCGGATGATGGCGATCTTCTGGCCAGGGAGGGTTTGGAATTCGGGTAGAGCTAATAATCCTTCACTACTCTGATTGGTCGTGGGGTAAACCGTGGTTAAATAACCCGCGGCTTTTAACGCCGCCGCCGTGCCAGCTCCAACGGCAGCGAATTTTGCGTGAGGGGGGAGCCGGAGGGGGGAGCTATAAACAGCTTGCGGGCTGGTGAAAATGATCCAATCTTGTGCGCCGAGCGGGAGGATGGTTTGTTGAACGAAGGCAATCGTTGGCAAATGAAGGGCGTGATCGCCTCGTGCTTCAATTAACTTACACAACGCTTCGCCAGCGGGCGATGGGCGCGTCACGAGGATGTGAAGTGAGGTCACAAAAACTCCTTCAAAATGCGCTCAGCACCTTGTTGGAATAATTCTTCTGCGGCTCGGGTACCAATGTCCTCTGCTTGGCTCACATGGCCGCTATGTCGGACGCGAAGAATGCGTCTGCCATTAAAACTCGCGACTAAGCCGTGCAACGTTAATGTGTCGTGATGCAGTTCGGCATAAGCGGCTACTGGCAATTTGCAGCCACCGCCTAAGCGACGGCACAAGGCACGTTCGGCGGCCACGCAGGCATGGGTAGAGGCATGATTGAGCACGGCAATGAGGGCGATGACGTTTTGATCCTCTGCGCGACATTCGATGCCTAATGCACCTTGTCCGGCAGCAGGTAAAGATTGTTCCACAGAAAGATAGCTACGGATGCGCGAGGTTAACTGCATACGTTTTAACCCTGCTGCCGCTAAGATGATGGCATCGAATTCGTCTTTATCTAATCGATTCAAACGCGTATGAATATTGCCTCGTAACGTTTGTAACTCGAGATCGGAGCGTAATGCTTGCAATTGGGTTTGTCGTCGCAAGCTGGACGTACCGACAATGCTGCTGTTGGGTAATTGCATGAATGATTCATAATGATTCGAGACAAATACATCACGTGGATCTTCGCGCTCGCCGATGACAGGAATACATAAACCAGGAGGTAATTCCATGGGGACATCTTTCATGGAATGCACAGCGATATCTGCGCGTCGATCTAAGAGGGCTTCTTCTAATTCTTTGACGAATAAACCTTTGCCGCCGATTTCCGTTAAGCTGATGGTGAGAATTTTATCGGCTTGCGTCGTGATACCGAGGAAATCGACAGTCAGGTGCGGATGGTTGGCAATTAATAATTGTTTAATCGATTCCGCTTGCTGCATGGCTAGCGGACTTTCGCGTGTGGCAATGATGAGATGGTGTTTAGTCATAATAGGGTCGAATGTTAACAAATAAATATAATAATACCCATACTCCCCAGGCAAGAAAGCTCACGGTATTTGCCCATGGTAGTCCTTGGAATCGGACTTTAATCACTTCGGATTGTTCCGGTTGCGGGATGATACCCGTTACTAATCGGCCTTGATAGAGCACGCTCTGATAAGGAACCGATTTTCCATTGATCGTTACACTGAGTAAATCAGGGTAATACAAGATAGGTAATTCTACCAAATGAACAGAAGGAGGGACAGTGAGCGTGCAAACCGTATTTTTTCGTTCTTGCTGACAATGCGGCTGCACTTGCTGTATGTCTAATACTTCGTTGGGTTTAAAAAATCCGGTCAGCAGGATGCCTTTCGTAGGAATAGTGAGATGGGCGGGACGATTTTCGTTAGTAGTGAACATGAGTTCTAAAGGAGGAGCGTTTACGTTGTAATCGGTTACCGCATTCAACGGTATACGCCAGCGAAAATGAGCGGAGTTCATACGAGAAGTGGCGAGGATTTTATGATTGACCACTGCATTTAATTGCATCGGATATGGCAAATCACCTTCCAGGACGATGGATGGTGCGACGGTTAATTGTAATAAAGAAGAAGGGATGCGATAGATTGTATTCAATTTTAATGAGTGCGTGGGATAAATTAATACGCTATCGATGGTATCAACAAAGTTAGTATAGTGATTGAAGTTAATTAAATACGCGTCTTCATTATAAATAAGATAAGGATGTTGAATAAAATTCGTCGGATTGATTTGAGCACTTTCCGAAACAGGGAACCAAGGATTGGCACTCATGACAATTAATAAAGTGCCAATGATAGCGTGCCGCTGATCGAGACGATTTTTAAATAACCAGCAGATTGCCCAAGCAAATAATAATGCGCCTATCCAGATGACTTGCGATAACAATCGCCAGCAATGTTGCGCGACGAGTAAGGGTTGTGGCAACCATCGCCAGAAGTTAAAGGGGGACCATACCATGAAGAAGGCGATAAAAAAAATGGCAAGCAAGGGTGGCAACCAATAATCGGCGCGCTTATGGCCACAGGATAAGCGATTAAGATACGCATAAAAACAGATGCCCGCCGCGAGGATGATGGGCCAGCCGACAGCAGGATGAATAGTCATGAGGGCGCTGCTTTTATAACCTGTCGTGATGCTGGCAGCGGGAAAAAGTAATTGGGATAAGAAGGGATGAAATAAGCGTAAATAAGCGGGGTTGTTGTAAGTGCTGCTTAAGATAAAATATTTTTCTAGCAAAAAAATGGGGGCTAAGAACCAGATCGCCAGCAAGCAACCGAAGCAGTAAGCGGTGCCGACGCTAAGGAGGCTGCGGAAGCGGGTGGGATTTTTGCAAGTGATGAGGAAGAATAAAATCGCGAAGAAAAAAGAAGTGTAGATAAACGTTACGATGTGGATGGTGATGAGAAGATACCAGATGAATCCTAATTGTAATAAGGTCTTATCGTCAGCGGGATGATAATAGCGTTGCAGGGTGTAGTATAAAGCAGCGGGGAGAATACCGAGTGCCACGATTTCGTTTAAGCTGCCAAGGTGATTGACGATAATAATATGATATGGCGCGAACAGGTAGACAACGCTTGCTAGTAATGCAGCTGGTTTAGAAGGGACCAGCCAATAAGCTAAGCGGTTCATGTAGAGTCCACCGAGAAATAAGCCTAACCAGATGGTTATTTTGATGGCGATGAGGGGGTTAGCGGGAGTGAGCCATTGGTAAATGAGGCCGGCGATCATGTAGGTGGTGGGGGAGGAGAATTGGTAGAAAGGATAGCGCCAGCCGGATAATTCCATGGGCATGACACGGAGGGGAAATTGGCCTTCCATCCAGCCCATTTTGGCTTGGATAACGGCGGCTAAGTGGATGATGTAATCGCCTAGGTTGGGGATAGCGGTTTCGGAGGCGATGGGAGCAAGTAGTGCAGCGGCAAGGAGGGCGAAGAACAGTGGGGTGAAGATTACTTTTGGCCATGAGCCCTTTAACTTCATCTCCCGACGTATTCCTAACATGCAATTTTCCTTCAATATTCTCCTAATCGGAAGCGTTAGGGTAACATAGTGAGTATTGCAGTCAAAAGGGACGTAAGCGAATGATGCGGGAAATAAGAAAATATGGGATTGGGTTGATATTCTTTTTCCTCCTCAGCATGACGGCACGTGCTGCTTCGAATGAGGATGCGACAGCGTTAGCAAAAAAATCTCAAAATCCGGTTGAGAAAATGGTGTCGGTTCCTTTTAACAATAATTTTAATTTTGATTATGGTTTGCGGGATAATACGCAATATGTTTTAGATGTTAAGCCGGTTATTCCTTTTACTTTGAATGATTCTTTGAATTTAATTACGCGTACTATTATTCCGGTGGTGCGGCAGCCGAATCTTATTCCGGGAAGAGGCTATATAAATGGGATTGGCGATCTTAATCCTAGCTTTTTTCTTTCGCCTGCTCATCCGGGGCGGTTAATTTGGGGGATAGGACCGACGGTGATTGTGCCGACGGCGACGAATAAGCAGATTGGGCAAGGGAAGTATAGTGTGGGGCCTTCGTTGGTGATGTTAAGTATGCCGGGGAGTTGGGTAATTGGCTTTTTAACTTTTAACGCATGGTCAGTAGCGGGAGAGGGAAATCGGGCGAATGTGAATGAATTTGAGTTGCAATATTTTATTAACTATAACTTTCCGCACGGGTGGTATATTACGAGTTCGCCAATCATTACAGCAGATTGGACAGCGAAGGCGAAGAATCGGTGGGTGGTGCCAGTGGGAATTGGTGGGGGGCATGTGTTTGATATTGGGAGACAGCCGGTGAATGTGTCGGTGCAGGCGTATGATAATGTGAAGACGCCGGCGGATGGAGGGCCGGATTGGCAGTTGCAGTTGAATGTGACGTTGTTGTTTCCGGAGGGGTGAGGGATTTAGTTTTTATAGCAACATACAAAATGGAATAAGAATTGGAACAATAGCCGTTAAAATCATTCCGCTAGTAATAGCGATAGGAACCACTTCATCACCCAAGTTTAATTTAATAATAGGCAAAGAAAAATCTAAAGCTGTTGCACCGCTATATGCAATAAATGAAATAGGACTCTTTCTACCGAATACAGGTATTAAAATTATCGTCATTATTTCTCGCAAAAAATCGATAAAAAATGATGCGGCGCCGATATGAGGGCTAATCAGTTGTCCAGATAAAATGCCGGACAAAGTATACCAGCCAAAGCCAGAAGATAATACAAGACCTACATTTGGGTTTAAATTTAACACTTTCGCAGAAACAATTCCTGCACAAACAGAACTGAGAATTACAATGAAAGAGATAGCTATACCTAGCTTGTTTAGTAGAATTTTTCTAATTGAAATGCCTTCCTTTTTTAACTGAATTCCAATAATAAACAAAATAATAAATAACATCATATTTATAATTAAATCGAGATGTATTAACTTCCATTTCAGCGTATAGCCTAATATTATCCCTGAAAAAACGTAGAGAAAATATTTGCTGCTGCCAATAACATACTGGAAGAGATTGATATTTTTCTTATCTTTATCCTTTATATTGTGAAATTTAACATGGTTCAACTTAGTAAAAATAAATACCGAAACAAAATTAAATATAAATAAAAGAATAGTAAAAGTGACCACTATTTTGGATAACTGCATAGCTTCTAGCAATATGCTAGATGAGTTGCTGCCAAACTCATATCCCATAACAAATAAAATGAGTAATGCTGAATAATTCAACACCCTGTTCAAAACAATCTGAGAGATTGGAAGCTCTGAACAGGAGTAACCTACAATAAATGCCATTATAATTGAAAATAATTGTATCATTTTTACCTTAACTGTTGTTTTAGTGGAGAAAAATCGATAAGAATAATCTCTCTGCATCCATATGGCAAGTCTGGATTATCTAATTTAATTGGTGAAACGTAATGGCTTACCAATTCATCGCATACACCATAAGTCTTCATCTGATATACAGTAATCCTTCCATTTTTTTATATATCACGCAGCATATTTGGATGGTTCGTAGTTAATTTTTTATTTCATGTGTGAACAAGCCTAGTATTTTTAGGCAAACTTAAATTCTCTATTATAGTTTTAGTACTAAAAAACCAGGCGCGTCACTTCCTATTGTTTAACTTTCAGTTCACGAGGCATAACCAGCGCTGAGATAAGTGAGGGCACTACGCAGATCACTAACATCGCCATTGACCACGATGATACTGACAGCACAGCTGAAATGAGCAGCGGTGCTGCGAACGCGCCACCAAACACCATAGTGTTCTCTAGGCCCAAAGCAGTACCGGAACGTTCTGCACCAGCCATCGTGGCAATCTCAGCATAGTGAACGCCATGCCAGCCACAAGCCAGGGCGCCAGCCACGACGAACAAAGTTGCAGTCAGCCATATAGGGACAAACGCATACATAGCAATCCCAGTAAACCCAACCGCAATGAGCCAACTATAAATCTGTACGATTGATCTGCGATAACGCCCACCATGCCAGTCAGTCCATTTTCCACCGGCCACTCTGGATACACCCCCCAGCACCTGCACGATGACTAACAGAATTGCAATAGTATCAAGTGAAATATGCTCTACATTATGCAGAAACACCGAACCAAAGGTGAGTATGGTAAATTGAGGTAAATCGAGCAAGAAAGCGGTGATGGCCACTCGCCAGATATCCCAGCGGCGCAATGGGTTTGGCACGGCGGTAGCTTGATAACCTTTATCAGCCTTCGTGCGAGCAATTGGTGGTTCGTCTAACCACAGCACAATAGCAACAGTAGCCAACAACGAAAAAAGCGTGAGAAAACCAAACACCCCGCGAAATCCTACCGTCAACGCTAACAATGGGAGAATGGCTGCACCAATCGCACCGCCCGCTGGAACCGCAGCCACCCGTAAGCTGATGGCAAAGCCACGCTTGTTGGGTGGGAACCAACCCATCACCGCGCGACCACTGGCACCATTCACACACCCACCTAGTGCGCCAGCTAAGAATAGGATCAGCGCCAACATCCAGTAGGAAGGCACCGAGCCTTGGTTTGGTACGAGAAATATTGTTACCGCCGCCAATGCGAGCGTCGTGCCAGTCATGCCGACCATGAGTACCTTCCGCTCACCGATCCTGTCAGAAATGATTCCCCAAAATACATCGGTAATAAAAATACCGCCGGTAATTGCCGCTAACACGATGCTCAGCTGACTTGTCGTCAAGTGATAGGCTGACTGCAGAAAAGAGCCGGAGGTAGGTATTCCCTGAAAAGCTGCACTGAAGGCTGCCTGTGCAACGATCCCGATAACCAAAACAACCCACATGTAGTTGGCTGAGTGGCTTTTCCCAGATCGCCCGATTCTAATTTCTGTCTTTACGGCTTCTTGCATTAGAAGATTTTTTTTGGGCCAATTGGTTTGGATCCCCAAGATCTGTTCTTGCGCGCTCATCAATATCTCTCCTCGGCGAATTTTTCAGTGTCAGCGGTTATGATTGGTCGGGTGCCCTTTTCTCGGATAACCAACGCCATACAACCTGACGGGCTAGACACGCGATGTACGCTGTTCGGTTTCTCCACGAACAGTGTACCTGCCAAGTATCGATCGCCGTTGTCATTGTTCAGCTCACCTGACAGAATTAGCAACATCTCGAATCCCAGATGCTCATGCAGATTACCATGCGATCCAGGCCGAAAATGGGCG
>SCTP01000338.1 GCA_004322325.1 Gammaproteobacteria bacterium
CCACGGAAGCTTTCACTCCCAACCGATTGGAATTGATAAATTTACTCTCTGGCCAAATTATTGTGGCCATCGATAATGCAAGATTATATTTACATTTGAAAGAATTAAACCAAGCTTATGAAAGCTTCGTGCCAAAAGAATTTTTGAATTTACTCGAAAGAAAAAGTATCATCGACGTTAAATTAGGGGATCAAGTACAAAAAGAAATGACCGTCATGTTTTGTGATATTCGTGGATTTACTACTTTATCGGAAAAAATGACACCGCAAGAAACGTTGGCTTTTGTGAATGGCTTTCTGAACATTATGGAACCGGTGATCACGCAACATAATGGTATTATTGATAAATATATCGGCGATGCAATCATGGCCTTATTTCCTCTCAACCCTGATGATGCTGTACGTGCCGCCATTGCGATGGTAAAAAAATTAGCTGCCTACAATAAAGAGCGCGAAGCTTCTCATTTAGAACCCATCCACGTTGGCATCGGTTTAAATACAGGGACGTTAGTACTGGGAACGGTGGGAGATGAGCATCGTATGGAAGGAACCGTGATCTCCGATGCTGTTAATGTAGCCTCACGGGTAGAAAGTTTAACCAAACTTTATCATGTGAGTATTATCATCACCAAGCACACTTATTCAAAATTAAAACACAAGAATTTTTATGCGATTCGCATCTTAGACATCGTTACCGTCAAAGGAAAATCAAAACCTATTACCATCTATGAAATATTTGATAATGATCCAGAAGCTTCACTAATTTTGAAACAAAAATATCTTCCGCTATTTGAACAGGGGGTATCTTTATTTAAACAGAAAAAATTCGCAGAAGCATTCGTGATTTTTCAAAATATAGTGCATGACAACCCATACGATTTTTCTGCGCAATTTTACATAGAACGTTGCCAGAAAAAACTACATTTGCCGAGAATTACATAAAACCAATAATCAATTTCACCTGCAGCGCATCTCTCACTTGATGCAACGAGCCGTCTTGATTATTACCACCGGCTGTCGTATTAATATTTTTATTTTGATAAAAATAATGGGCGTAACGCATATCAATCATTAACGCTTTGGTTAGCTTATACGTCGCGCCGATCGCTGTCACAATCGCATCCGCACCTGGCGAACTCGCTGTTTGTACGCTGGTATTATTGGGATCTTGATCATAACTCAGTGCACCTCGCACTAATAAACGTGATGTGGCTATATAGTGTAACCCTACTAAAGCACGCCACGTATCATGAAAGTAATAAGGTACGGATGCAGAAGGTATCACCCTCGGCGTTCTGCCGACCAACGTCACGACATTATGCTGGGTAACATTTTTAATGGAACTCCATTGCATACGCTCAAGTGTCGTCATCACTCCGAAACGCGGCGTAAAAAATTGGTCAATACTAAATACCGTACTCGGTGGTGCGACGACGCTGAAATAATAATCATCCGCATTGGTCGCTTTTGGCTGGGTATAAAGCGTACTTTTACCGGTTGCATTGAAATGAACTGCCGTATGATAAGTAAGACCTATTTTCGTTGCTTGCACCGGTTGGAACAAGACACCTGCGTGCGCTCCCGCACTCCACGCCGTGGCCACATTATCACTTTTAATATCGGGAATACGTAAAGTAGGAAAACCTTTCATAGAATCTTGGGTTTGGCTAAAACGCTCTGCATCAAGACCAAAACCAACTGACATTTCATCGGCAATTTTAACCGCCACAGCCGGCGTCAGATCTAACACGGAAATATTAGCATGCGTACCCGTATAGCGGACAATCGAATCAGCAGGATAATTGATGTTACCGTAATCCACATAAAGCTCACCGAATCCAATCGTAATACGATCCGTTAGCGGTCTCACATAAAACACGCCGGGTAAAAAGTAATTACTTCTTGAATCCGCCGTACCCGTTTGACGATAACCCGTTGCAGTCTGGGTAGTTGTTCCTTTGAATTGGGCAAACACCGTTGAACCAGTCGCCTCAGTGACTAACTGTGGCTGTTTCACCATCACCATCGAAGCAGGGTTGAAATAAACGGAGGTGGCATCATACACCACTGCATTACCTATCGCGGATTCGATATAAGCCGCAACGGCTGGGTTTGTCACGCCAAACAACATCCCAGCAAATAAACTCCCTTTTAAAAGGCGTGTGAGTTTTTTATTCATTTTTTCGTCCCTGTAAAAAATGATAATGATGATTAATTCGATATTATATCAAACTAAACCATAAAGAAATGCTGTACCGCCCACGTCATGATCAAACCAAGCACGGCTAAAACAGCCATCAATTGGAGAAGGGTTAGCTTAAATTGTTGTTTCATTCAAAATACCTCTGCCTCATTGCTTCTTTTGCTAATAATAAAGTGTGATTTGCCTCTTCATTGGCTTTGGCGGTTCCCTCTTTTAATACGGAGGTCACATAGTGTAAGTCTTGTTCCAGCTGCAAACGGCGTGTTCGTATCGGCTCAATCATATGAACCAGCACATCGATCAGCTGGCGTTTACATTCCACATCACCAATTGTCCCTGCACGATAACGCTCTTCCGCCTGTTCCACCCAGGCTTTATCAGGGTTAAAGGTTTCATGAAAAATCCAGAGCGGATTATTTTCAACTTTCCCTTTGTCTGTCGCTTTTAATCGATTCGGATCGGTATACATCGCCATAACTTTTTTCTTGATCGTGTCAGGATCGTCACTCAAAAAGATAGCATTATTTAGCGATTTCGACATCTTGAGTAAATTACCCTCTGCACTCGGTGGCCCAATCCCCACTAAACGGCGCGAGCGTCCAAATTTAGCTTCAGCAATCGGAAACAAACCACCTTGTTTAACATAATCGGCATCGTCAGTATGCGGATCCACCTGACAATAAAGTTGATTAAACCGACGTGCTATTTCGCGCGTTAATTCCAGATGAGGAATTTGATCTTCCCCCACCGGCACGATGTCAGAGCGAAACGCTAATATATCCGCTGCTTGATTAATCGGGTACAAGAGAAAACCGAAAGGATAATTGTCACCTAAGCCTTTATCACGAATCTCATCTTTAATCGTCGGATTACGCATTACCCGCGGATACGAAACGAGCATACTGAAAAAAATGGTGAGTTCTGCAATCGCAGCAATGTCCGACTGCAGAAAAATCGTACTGCGTGCAGGATCAATGCCCACTGCCAAATAATCCATCATTAAATCCATCACATTTTGATGCACTTCTGCGGGCTTCTCCATGCGGGTAGTAAACGCTTGGACGTTCGCAATAATAAAATAGCAATCGTAGTGATCTTGCATCAACAAGCGGTTTTCGACTGAACCCACCCAGTGGCCTAAGTGTAATCGACCCGTCGGCGTATCACCGGTTAATAAGCGTGGTTTTTTATTTTTCATTATTGCTTTAACTCTCTTTGTGCTAAATGATAAAACACTTGCCCTGCTTGCTGACTTTTGATGATGCGCCAATGAGCAGGCAGCTCATTATCCCTGATTAACTGTCTTGCTTCCAGATAGATATAAGCACAAGGCGCTAAAAATCCTTGCGTTTCGAGAAAATGACAGCAAGGAAAGAGGATATTCTCATTGTAAGGCGGATCAAGAAAGACAATATCAAACGGCTGCACCGGCGGCTTCAAGCCTTTGGGTGCTTTGGCGCGATAAACGAAGGCATTCTCCGCCTTCCATTCTGCCAATTCTTCTTTCAGCAACCGCACGACTTCCAGGGAGTAATCCACCATCACCACGTAAGCCGCCCCACGCGACAGCGCCTCAACACCCAGCGCACCGCTGCCAGCAAAAAGGTCAAGGCAATAAGCGCCGGGTAAGTAAGGGGTAAGCCAATTAAATACTGTCTCACGCACACGATCCGGTGTCGGGCGCAAACCCTTGACGTCTGGCACCTTCAAGCGCCTGCTGCGCCACTGACCGGCAATAATTCTGACAAAACCTTGTTTCATGCTACCATTAAGCCCCATTTTGATTGACGATAAAGGATCGAGAAATGTTCGATTTTCTTAAACGAAAAAACCAGACTGCCTCCCCTACTCCAGACAGTCAAGAGCAGCCTGCTGGATTTTTTTCCCGTCTCAAGCAAGGGCTGGCCAAAACGCGTGCTAAGTTAACCACCGGCATGGCGAATTTGTTTTTAGGAAAAAAAGAACTAGATGCTGATTTAATCGATCAAATTGAAATGCAATTGCTAACGGCAGACGTAGGGGTTGAAACAACAACACAATTGATTCAAACGCTTACCCAAAAATTAGCCCGTAAAGAATTAAGCGATGCGCAAGCTGCTTTCGAGTGTCTGCAAGCCGAAATGAAGCAGATTCTTCAACCCTGCGAAGTGCCTCTGCAGATGAACAGCATAAAGCCTTATGTCGTTTTAGTCGTTGGCATTAATGGTTCAGGTAAGACCACCACCATTGGTAAACTCGCCCATTATTTTCAGCAAGCTCAAAAAAGCGTCATGCTCGCAGCAGGCGATACGTTCCGTGCGGCAGCCATTGAGCAATTACAAATATGGGGTGAACGTAATCACCTCCCTGTTATCGCTCAGCAGCCAGGGGCGGATACAGCCGCTGTCATTTATGATGCCATGGAAGCCGCCAAAGCCCGCGGCATGGAGGTATTAATTGCGGATACAGCGGGACGCTTACATACGCAATCCAACTTAATGGCTGAATTGCAAAAAGTGAAACGGGTTTTGGCCAAAATTGATCCTACCGCCCCTCATGAAACACTGATCGTGCTGGATGCGACCTTAGGACAAAATGCCCTCAACCAAGTCAAACAATTCCATGAAGCCATTGGTGTCACAGGGATTGCCCTCACTAAATTAGACGGGACAGCAAAAGGTGGCATTATTTTCGCCATCGCCAAAGCCACTCAACTCCCCATCCGCTTTATTGGCGTGGGGGAAGGCATTGATGACCTGCGACCCTTTCAGGCCAATGAGTTTGTTGATGCATTATTTGGGGAAATTTAGTATGATTGCCTCTCATTAAAGTGATTTTTCAAAAAAAGAAACCCAGAGCCAATATGAACACCAGTTTACAAACAGTGGACATTCGCCTGCCGGTTAGCAGCCTGGAAGCCTATCTGCATTACGTTAATCAAATTCCGATGCTGACCCCCGAAGAGGAATATGAGCTAGCCGTGCGTCTCCAACAAAATAACGAGCTGGCAGCCGCTAAACGCTTGATTTTAGCTCACTTACGCTATGTTGCCCGCGTAGCCAAAGGCTACTTAGGTTATGGCCTACCCCTGGCTGACCTTGTTCAAGAAGGCAATATTGGCCTCATGAAAGCGGTAAAGCGTTTTAACCCCCATCTTGGTGTACGCTTAGTCACGTTTGCGATGCACTGGATTAAAGCAGAAATTCATGAGTATATTTTGCGCAACTGGCGCATGGTGAAAGTGGCGACCACGAAAGCTCAACGTAAACTATTTTTCAACTTACGTAATTTGAAAAAGCGCTTGAGCTGGATGACCTCTCAAGAAGTGAATGATATCGCCAAAGACTTAGGGGTGAAGCCGGAAACTGTCAGGGAAATGGAAATGCGTCTTGCCAGCACCGATGCTTCCTTTGAAGGTAATAATGATCGCGAGGAAGATGATCCTCACTACTTCATTCCCGCCGGCTTTTTAGAAGACAACCGTTATAATCCGGCGCAGCAATTAGAGCAAACAGATTGGTCAGAACAGTCCTATGGCACGATTCACAAAGCGCTAAGCCAGCTGGATGAGCGCAGCCAAGATATTATTCGTGCTCGTTGGTTGAATGAAGAAAAACTGACCTTACAAGATTTAGCGGATAAATATCACATCTCAGCAGAGCGTGTAAGACAGCTGGAAAAGAATGCGATGAATAAACTGCGTACAGCGGTGGAAACGATGGCTTAACGGTTTTTGTTCTACTATTATCCTCTCCTGATTCCCGCATATGAACCTAAGATAATCGAGGTACAGCTCTATGAAAAATACACGTAAAAAATATACGGAAGAAGCTTGGGAAAGAGGCGAATTAGGCGTATCAGAATCTCACGTGCGAAAAGTATCTAAAGAACGTGAAAAAGCAATTGATGAACACCTAGGCTTACAAATGATTTCATTACGGCTTCAAAAAAACTTAATCAAAGAATTAAAAAAACTAGCACATCAAGCTGGCATTGGCTACCAGCCATACATCAGACAATTATTAACACAACATGTGCATGGAAAGAAAAAAAGAAGTAGCACTTACGGTTGATTACGCCACTTTTATATTAAGTCAAAATTTTTAGCCAGTCCAATTATAGTCACTATTAATAACATAGTACCTAATAATTGATAAAATCTTTTTCCTTTCCATTTGAGTATATTGCTATGAAAAAAAATACCCGTAACATGCCCAACTAAAACCATAGGTAACAGCCAGAGCTGCATATTAAGATGCAAACTTATACCAAGAATCCATAGAGAAATTAATTTAACAACCGCAATGATAATCCATACAGCCAATAGAGTATCCCGCAATTGCTCTTTCGGTAAATGACGCATAGCAACAGCAACAATCACTGGACTACCAGTAAAAGCAACACCCATCATATAGCCTCCGCAGGCTAATAAAGGTATATCAATCCACTTAGTATTAATTTTTACTTCTAATGGCAAAATGTACCCAATGGCATAAATTAAAACTATTCCATACGCAATGCTCATGAGCATTTTATCTGATAATGTCACTAATCCCATCAACCCCACACTGACAGGTATGGCTAATATAGCAAACAGATAAGTCAGAAATTTATAGTTGATAGATTTATAGTTTTTAGCAACCGTGGAAATTGAGAAAATAATACTCTGCAAAGCTATCAGTGGAACAATAATTAAAGGTGTATCAACTGCCAATAATGCAAAAGGAAGCATTAAAGCTGTTCCGCCGAAACCAAAACCCGTACGAACAAAACCAGACCATAAAAAAGCTAAGGATAAAATAACAAAATCCATTGTACTCATAAAAGATACTCCTTGTGTAAATTATAGTTTACATTTTATTTCACTTATTAATTTCTGCCTGCTTGATAATTGAATAAATGGAATACCAAAATTTTTTAAAATCTTTCTTTCTTTATAACTTAATTCATTATTTGATGTAAAAAAATCGCTCAACTGTGCTCGACTCCGATAAGCAGATCGCGAGGCATTGAAAACAGTCATTGCATTTTTTTGACTGTTAAGAGCCAACTTAAAATTATAGGAATGAGTTTTGATATCAACACATTTTTCAAGCATGGTTGATAATAGATCCATAAAATCAGGTGGGTAATGCGTTAAAATTTCTTGCTTTTTTTCTTGAAATTTATTTGATTGACCCCTAAAAAAATTTAATTTATTCAAATTATAATATGATGATGCTTTTTCAAATAGCATAATCATAGCGTCTTTTCTTGCGGTTTCAGACCAACCTGCAATATGTGGTGTAGCTAACTCACAATATGTAGTCATTTCCTTATTAATATTTGGCTCTCCATTCCAAACATCAAATGCTAATTTCAAATTATTCTTTTTACGCATGTGTGACAATAAAGCATCCTCATCAATTACCTCACCTCTTGATGTATTTATGAGAAAAGTCCCTGGTCGCAATGCAGAAATTTCTCTTTTGCTAAAAAAATGATAAGTTTTTTGTAACCCTTCTTTAATAAGAGGTATATGGAAAGTAATAACATCACAGGATAAAATATCGTCTATTTTACCTATATTAAAACTCTGTTTAGAGTTAAAAGGATCATAACCAACACAATAGCACCCAAGACTCGTGAAACGCCGATAGACTTCCTGCCCAATCATACCCAAACCAATAATTCCCACACGTTTTTCCATAAAAGGTACTCTTTTAAACATAGCGAAGAATGCTGCCAATACATAATCAGCAACTGCTTGTACGTTACTACCTTTTGCGTTAAAAATAGTTATGCCTCTTTGATCTGCATAAACAGTATCGATATGCTCAACTCCAGCACTAGCTGTACAAATTACTTTTAATTTTTCAGCGTTAGCTATTAATTTAGAATCTATCTTGATATTTGACCGTATAAGTAAAATTTCAGCCGAGTTAATAATATCCCAATCAACATTATCAGTATCTATAGGGACCATTTTTCCTAATTTTGAAAAAATTTCATAAGAAAAAGGGATCTCTTTATCATAAACTATAATAGGCATTTTTTACATCCTTATTTCTTTATGAGTATTTAAAAGTAATCTATCTAAAAATTGGCTATAAATAATTCCACTGATTAAATCTGCGAAATTTAATAGCGAATATTTTGAAGCTAATTCTACAATACTTTGCTTGCAAGGATCACCAACCCTATTGCTAGCAGTAATCGCTGGTTTAATATTTATATCAAAAATACGATAGTAGCCGGAATTATCTTGGCGGCAATCAATACGAAGTGGCGAATATATTTTAACAGCACGCGCTAAATCGACTGCTTCTTGCATAATTACATTTAAAAATTTATCATTTTTTGTAGCTGCTCTAACATTTTGAATTGGTGGCAAAGTACTTATAGATGGCAAGATACCGTGCTCATGACCTACGCGATAAAATGGCATTAATGTCCAAAAATCACCCTTATGTTGTATACGACCATCTATCCGATACAATCCCGGCGGCAATACTGTAATTGTTAATTCGCTACCTGAAAGATATTCCTCAACCAATACTGCATTTCCAAAACGTTTTAGCTCTTGATTATTATGAACAAATTTTTTATTAAAAACATATAAAATGGCAGTAATTAACTCATCTAGATCATTAACTTTCTTTACTCCTTCGCTACCTCGCCCTCTAATGGGCTTAACCACTAACGGAAACATCATTCTCATTTCTTTTATTTTTCTGTCTAAAATGGCTAAATCAGGTTCCACTATCATTTTATCTTTATCTATTTGACCACTATAACTTCCCACCACAAAGTGAGGTAGAATAAAATTTTTACATTGTCTCAAAAATTTATAAGCGATAACTTTATCATCTAAATCTTTTAAATGATAATTTTTTTGTCCTAAAAACCCGAATAAAGATTGATTAAATCCATATATAGCATGACTATCATGTAAGACAGTATTAGGCCAAATGAAATTACATCCTCTTTTCAATGCATCAGATATTCCAGATTGGGTATCTTTAAATACCCAATCTTCGTCAACGTATTTATTAGGATAACCGGAAGGTAAACAAACATTGAAACCTTGATGTTTTAGTGCAAATGCAATATCAGCACTTCCATCAATGTAACCATTACTCTTCATTGGCTTTGTAACTCCATTAATTTCTGGCAATGGCTCACTCTGGTAAAGTACTGCTATTTTTAACTCACTTTTTAACAAAGCCATTTGTTTAAAATTAATATCCAATTGAAGTATCCTTCTTATAGTTTAAATCAGGTAAGAATTTTTATTTTTAAGCTGATAAAGATAGAAACTGTTCCTGCTCAGTCGATTCTGGCATACCCATTGTTTCTACCTTCTTACCATAAATCACCTCAAGCACCTCATCGAAATAACCATTGGCAACTTCCTTTTGCTGATAGACAGCAGTATATCCTTCTTTAGTTGCTTCAAATTCTTTGGCCTGCAAATCAACAAAAGTAGTCATGCCATTTGTCTTATAGCCGGTTGCTAGCTTAAACATACTATAATTAAGAGCATGAAAACCTGCTGAGGTAATGAATTGAAATTTAAATCCCATTGCTCCCATCTCCCGTTGAAATTTAGCAATCTCACAAGAAGTGAGATAATTTCTCCAGTTAAATGATGGAGAACAATTATATGCAAACATCTTATTTGGATAATATTTTCGTATTGATTCTGATAAAAGCTTAGCTTCTTTTAAATCAGGTGATGAAGTTTCCCACCAAATTAAATCGCAATAAGGGGCAAATGCAAGTGAACGTTTGATTGCAGCATCGATCCCACCTTTATAACGATAATAACCTTCTTCTGTTCGGCTATTCAGTAAAAATTCCTCATCTACAGGATCAATATTGGAAGAAATTAATTTTGCACTATTAGCATCAGTACGACCAATAATAGTTATAGGTACTCCCATAACATCAGCTCCCAAGCGCGCAGCAATCAACTTTTTAATAAATTCATTTACTGGCACAAGAACTTTGCCCCCAAGATGACCACATTTTTTCTCCGAGGTTAACTGATCTTCAAAATGTACCCCTGCAGCACCTGCCTCTATCATACTTTTTGTTATTTCGAAGCAATTCAATGGACCACCGAATCCCGCCTCAGCATCCGCTATTATTGGAAGAAACCAATCACGAGATACTCGACCTTTCTCTGATAACTCCATTTGATCCGCACGTTGCAATGCATAATTTAATTTTTTTACTATTTCTGGCACGCTATTTGATGGATAAAGACTTCGATCCGGATAAGTATGACACGCCAAATTAGCATCAGCAGCAGTTTGCCAGCCAGATAAGTAAATAGCTTTTAATCCCGCACGTGCCATTTGTACTGCTTGGTTTCCTGTTAACGCTCCAAGCGCGTTAACATAATCTTCTGTCATGAAAGTTTTCCAAATCTTTTCAGCTCCTATTTGTGAAAAAGTACTAGCCGTCGTAACACTTCCTCTTAATTTATAAACGTCCTCCTCAGTATATGTACGTATAATATTATCCCAACGTCCTGGTAACACTTTCATATTTAAGAAATTATTTCCATTATCATTTGTTTGTACTGCCATCATAAAATATATCTCCTTAATGATTTATATGTGAAATTAAAAGTTAGATAAAGATTCAATATTAATTTTCTGGATACTATTTTTAGCAAAATTCACATGATTAATTAAATTAAATGTAAATTCAGAAGAAGATATATCAATGATATCTCCATCCATTAACCGAATACCGTGTGAATAACTTGTAGTATCTGCTCCCAAAAAAAGATAATGCACCATTCCTGGTATCAAAAATTGATCATGCTGAAATACAAGAGACTCAATTTTTTCAAGAGAATAAAGCATATTATTAATACCTGTAACGAATTGACTTCTCCAAACATACTCATTATTTCTTTTAATAATAACATTTCCTATTAACTCCAAAGGAGGCTCACCCACCTTAATTTCAGGAGCTATAGAGCAAGTACGCAATTTTGATTGCCCGAAATAAGCATGATTTGTTTTACCCATCTTTGGATCTGAAAAATCATTACCAAGGGTGTAGCCTATGCGATAAGGTATAGATAAGGCATCAATAACATAAATTAGAACGATTTCCGCTTCTTCGGTACAGCTATATGCATTAGGGGGAACATACAAACTATCCGCTGTAGTTTTCAATATAGTGCCATTTCCTTTATAAAACCATTCGCCTTGTATAGGAATATTGTCAGAAGAATATCTGATTGAAGCTATACGTTTATGAGTTAACCCCATTCCATTTACAAAAGAAAATAATTTTTCTTCAGGCTTCATTGGTGGCAGAAATATTAATTTATTATTTATATCAGCGATTAATAGTGTATTAGTTACCCTGCTAGCAAGATTAGTTAACGGTATATTATTATTAATAAGAGAAGTTATTATTGTATATAAATCATCCTTATCGCTAATAATGTTAATAATATCAGGATAATCTTCTTGTATAAACCCAGCATATTTTTGGTTGTCATATATAAATTCAAGTAATTTCATGTATATTTTCTCCAATTAAGACTTTAATTTATTTCAAAATGACGCATTAATCTCTTAATTAAAGTTTGGTAATAAGATTTTTTGGCAGAAATATAGAGGTCAATAATTTTTCCTGCCAAGCTCAATGAAGGATCAGTATTTATTCCAACCGAAATATCAACAATAATATCCACTGGCACATTTACATAAAACGCAATGCTTTCTAAGCTAAATTTCCCTGTTTGAACAATTTCATGAACAAGTTGTTTAATTAAACACCCATCAATTACATCTCGCTTTTGATAAAAAAAGCGTAAATTTTGATACAAGCAATGCCATATATATATTTTTAATGACAATCTTTCAAAAAAAGAAAAATGCAAATGTTTATTATAAAACTCGGAAAGTGATTGGTTAATTCGGCGAGAAAAATTTTTCCTGAAGGGAAAACGAAATTGTTTTTTCCATGACATAATTTATTTTCCTAACGTAGTTAAAAAGCTTGTGCCATATAAACATAAAACAATTTATCAACAAACCACATAATTGTTTGCACTTTTTTACCTAACAAAAATAGAGGATAAAAAATGAAGGAAAAAAAATGTAAGAGCTCAAATCTGGATTATTTGAATATAATTTACTCAAAGATAATGTTTTTTTGGGCATTATTGAGCAAAGATTGGAGAATATCGTAAGAGCATGCAGTAAATATACAAAAAGCAACTCTTCCCGTAAAATCACGAAGAGGCGGAACTTGTTGACCTGGACCAACAAGGATTTTGAATTCTTGAAAACCTGACATATTTTGTAATTCAGTGATTCCTTTTATGTGGTAATATTTATCTTGCTCATTTAAAGCAAAAAAACGTATACCAGCATATTGCTTGAGAGCAATATCATCAAGATATATTGATTGCCCTAAATAAGACTGTAACATAATTTGATATAGATTGATTCCAGAGGATAATAAAATCAAATTACAAATTCTATCACCAGCAAGTCGACCCGCTATTTCCATTAAAATAGGCCCTTGCTGATCAACTCTTATTTCACAATGAAATACACCCAAAGAAATACGCAATGCCTCTATAACTTTTTTCACATAACTTTCAATTTCAGCTCGCATTATCTCATTAATATTTGCTTGAACAATATGCCCCATTTCTACAAAAAATGGTTCTTGACTAAGAAATTTTTTGGTAATCGCAATAATATTTGCTCCATGTTGATCAACATAACCTTCAATACTAAATTCTTCGCCATCAATATATTCTTCCACAATGGCAACTTTACCAACTCCTTTTCCCATCTCTGTCCATTCATCACGACAAAGTGCATCATAAGCATAAATTAATTCATTAAGATTGCAAACTTTTGAAACGTGAACACTACCAGATTGGTCAATAGGCTTAATAACACAAGGAAATTTAAGCTGTTCTGCAATCTTAACAATGTCCTTTTTTTCTTCCAATAAAAAATGATTAGGTGACCGTACATCATTTTTTAACAAAGCATCTCGCATCTTAGCCTTATTACGTAAAGCATCCCCCGTCTCTACCGAAATACCTGGAACTCCAACAAGACAACTTAAACGCGCTGCATGTGCTACAAATATTTCAAATCCCGGGATAATGGCCGATAAGGGGTATTTTTTATGCAGCTCTACTGTTGCCTCTTGCATAGCAAGAAAATTGTTTGTATCAACGATGACCGATTTAAAGATAAATTTTTGATATGAAGTTGGAATAATTCTTTCATCTTGATTTGCTGTTAATATAAAAACATTAAGACCCATTGCATGTGCAGTTGGCAGTAATTCCAATCCAGCTGTAGACGGCTCAATTATTAAGATATTTTGCAAAGAAGCCTCCTTAAGATCATTCAAAATAGAAAAATTTTATCATTAAGCGCTTTAAATAAAGCTTCATAATATTGCATATAGGTAAAAGCCCCACAAAAAACAAATCGTATATTTTCTGCTTCCACTTGAAAATACT
>SCTP01000339.1 GCA_004322325.1 Gammaproteobacteria bacterium
TCAATACCCATGACGGAAAATACCGATTTTCGCATTATAGTCATTGATGATAACCCCGCTATTCATCATGATTTTATTAAAATTTTAACCGCAACCACCGAATCAGGCTTAGATGTCGTGCGAGCAAAAATGTTCGGCAAAAAAGAAGAGGAGTTTGCCTTGCCAAAATTCCAAATCGATACCGCCTCCCAAGGCCAAGAAGGCGTCGAACGAATTAAAACTGCCATGCAGGAAAATTACCCCTATTCCCTCGCCTTTGTCGATATCCGTATGCCGCCCGGCTGGGATGGCATTGAAACGATCAAACATATCTGGTCGTTAGATAAAGATATACAAGTCGTGATTTGCACCGCTTATTCCGATTATTCCTGGGAAGATACCGTCGCTCATTTAGGCAAAACCGATAATTTACTCATTTTGAAAAAACCTTTCGATAACGTCTCCGTCCGACAATTAGCCTGCGCCCTCACGAAAAAATGGCAATTGCTACAAGACACACGAAAATTTACCTCTTCCTTAAAACAACAAGTCAACGACCGCACCTTATCCTTACAAAAATCACTCTCTTTAGTCAAAGCAACGTTAGAATCTTCCGATGAAGGCATTATTGTCATTAGCAATGAAGGAAAAATTGTCGATTATAATCAAAAATTCTGTGGGATGTGGGACATTCCTCAAGCAATTATTGATAGTAAGAGCGAGAAAAAACTTCAAGCCTACATGCAAGATCAATTGGTCGAACCGGGAAATTTTAGTAATTGGCTAAAATCCCTTCATGAACGATCCGATGCCATTAATATCGACATCATTCGATTCAAAAACGGTAAAATACTTGATTGTTATTCTCAACCACAAAAATTAAATGACCAAATTGTCGGCCGAGTATTAAATTTCCGCGATGTCACTGAACGCATCCATCTCGAAAACGAATTACAATATCAAGCCAAACACGATGCTTTAACTGGACTACCTAATCGCGTCATGCTATTAGAAAAAGCACGTGAATTGATTAAAAAATCCGAAAAAAATAATACCTTACTCGCTGTCATGTTTATCGATTTAGATCGCTTTAAATTAGTTAATGATAGCCTAAGCCACGCCGCCGGTGATGAATTACTCCGTGCCACCGCAACACGACTTCAAGCGGTGATAGGTGAAGGAGATATACTTGCTCGATTAGGTGGAGATGAGTTTGTTATTTTGATCACTAACGTGAAAAATAACGAAGAAATTATTAACAAAGCAAGTATATTTATGAAAGTATTTCAGCAACCTTTCCACTTGGCTGAACGACACGTCACTATCACAGGCAGTATCGGGATCAGTATTTTTCCAACAGATGGTAAAACCATGGATATTTTAATGCGCAACGCCGATGCAGCCATGTATCATGCCAAAGAATTAGGTTCCAATAATTTTCAGTTTTACACAGTAGAAATGAATGAAAAAAGCTTGCAGAAACTTGATCAAGAAATGCAACTTCGGCAAGCAATGAAAAATGGAGAACTATTACTGCATTATCAACCCCAATTTGATTTAAATAATGAAAAATTAATTGCCGCCGAAGCCTTACTCCGCTGGCAACATCCTCAAAAAGGGTTATTGCTACCCATTGATTTTGTACCTTTAGCAGAAGAAACGGGATTAATTGTTCCCATTGGTGAATGGGTCATCAGAACTGCTTGCAAGCAAAATAAAGAATGGCAAAAGGCTGGTTTTCCACCCATTCGAGTGGCAGTTAACATTACCGCGCAACAGTTGAAACAACAAAATATTGTTGATGTCGTCCGGTCTATTTTAAATGAAACAGAGTTAAAACCCGAATCTCTTGAATTAGAACTAACTGAAAATATTATTATCAGCAGCGCAGAAATCATCAGAACCGTTACTGCATTGAAAGAGTTAGGTATCACCATCGCTATCGATGACTTCGGTACCGGTTATTCAAGTTTAAGTTATCTTAAAAACCTGCCGTTAGATCGCTTAAAGATTGATAGCTCTTTCATCCAACATATTCAATCCGAAAAAGATGATGAAGTGATTATTCGCGCCATTATTGCTGTTGCCAAAAATCTAAAATTAGAAGTATTGGCAGAAGGCGTCGAAACAAAAAATCAATTGAATTTTCTTAAAAAACAACAATGCGATGAAATACAAGGATTTTATTTTAGCAAGCCATTAAGCGTCACCGACATGGAAAGATTGTTTACGCATCCAGAAAGTAAAAAAGATATTTTATCAACGTCCGAATCAAAGGGTTCTTAAGACAGGAAGACCAGTATGTTAGATCAATTTTTTCAACTTGCTCCACTACCTGCCGATCAAATGAAGGGATGGTATGATATTCGATTGGTTATTTTGTCATACATCGTCGCCACCTCTGCTTCTTATATTGCGCTCGATATTACCGGACGATTACGAGATCTTAATAATACCGATATCAGTAAAACGCTGTGGCTCATTGGTGGTGCCTTAGCGATGGGAGCCGGTATTTGGTCTATGCATTTTATCGGTATGCTCGCCTTCAAAATGTCTATGCCCATGATATACGATCCTTCCTGGACGGCTTTGTCCATGCTCGTCGCGGTCGGCGCTTCTGGTTTTGCTTTGTTTTTGCTAAAAGCAAGAGTCATTCATCTTTCCAATATCATTTTAGGCGGCATCATTCTGGGTCTTGCCATTGCTGCCATGCATTACACTGGCATGGAAGCCATGAAAATTAATATGAACATTCACTACTTGCCAGGATTATTCTTTCTCTCTATTCTTATCGCCATTATCGCTTCCGAAGCCGCTTTATGGCTGGCGCTAAAAAGTACGCAAGTGGTTCCCGGTGTACGGTTTCGTTTGAAATTTGTGAGCGCCTTTATCATGGGTGCTGCTATCTGCGGCATGCACTACACGGGTATGGCTTCCGCTATCTTCACGCCTAAGCTTAATGCAACCGCGGGAACCACTGGCATTAATCCTGAACTTCTGGCGATGAGTATTGCCGTCGTCACGTTTATCGTTCTCAGCATTGCCTTTATTGCCTCTACGTACAAAGAATCGTTAAACCAGCAATTATTACTCACTGCCCGCCAAGCAGGGATGGCAGAAGTCGCCGCCAGCGTATTACATAATGTGGGGAATGTCTTAAATAGTATTAATGTTTCTTCCATGCTGTTGACAGAAAAAATTAGCCAATCAAAATTATCGAGCCTGATGGAACTGAATCGACTTCTCAAGGAGTATGAAAATAACTTAAGCGGATTTATTAAAGATGAGCGAGGTGCTCATTTTCCTGACTTTATTGAGTCACTCACTCAATATTGGCAAAAAGAACAAAACACCTTACTAAGCGAATTACAAATCCTCATTAAAAACGTCGATCACGTTAAAAATATTATTGCCACTCAGCAAGATTTGAGCCGTGTCACTGAATTTGAACAAGTGATTGCGATTAGTAATGCCCTCGAAGAAGCTTTATTAATTAGCGGCGTTGATAATCCCAAATATTCTATTCACTTGCGAAAAGAATATGAACGTTTAAAGCCTGTGTTAATTGATAAAGTGAAACTACTGCAAGTGTTAGTGAATTTAATTCAAAATGCGAAAGATTCATTCGAGGAGACAGAAAACTATAATAAAACTATCACCATCAAAACCTATAGCCAAAATACTCGTCTTTTTATTCAAGTGAGCGATAATGGTAGCGGCATTCCACCAGAGAACCTCGTTCGCATTTTTGCCTATGGCTTCACGACCAAGAAAAGTGGTCATGGGTTCGGCTTACATACGAGTGCTATTTTAGCCAAGGAAATGGGCGGCTCGCTTACAGTAAGCAGTGAAGGTACAGGAAAAGGGGCAACGTTTACGTTAGAATTGCCGTATAAACCTCAATAACGGCTTATTCCACTAACTTCAAAAATGGTTTCCCTTTCACGCCTTCCTCTGTATTCACTATCGGTGCGACGTTGTCAGAAACCATCCCTTCGATTCCTTTCAATTGCACGGTACCAATATTGCTACCCTCATCGCCTTCTTCATCGTCTTCTGCATCAAAGAAAATGCCTTCGCTATTTTCTTCTGCATAAATAGCTAGAATCGCTTTGATGGGTGCCGCGATAATATGAACAATCCCAGAAAAAGAAGCTTTAAACTCAACTTGCTCACTCACGATTTTAAAATCGCGCACCGCTGCCGGGGAAATATTAAATACAATCTCACCGCCTTCCGCAAAACCTTGCGGAATTTTACAGCGCGGATGAGTGGCATCGACCACGAGAATAGGGGTGCAGGTACTGTCAACAATCCACTGATAAAAGGCACGTAATAAATAAGGTTTATTCGATAGCATGGACGTTTCTCCCTTAACCATTTTCTATTTGAGTTAACTTATATAATTCCTGCTCAGCTTCCGTTAAACTTGCTTGAAATGAATCCCGCTGAAAAACACGATTCGTGTACTTAGTAAACGCTTTAGTTTCCGCCGGTGATAAAGTAATGCCCCAAGCTGGCAAACGCCAGAAAACCGGTGCAAAACAACAATCCACCAATGTAAATTCGTCACCTAAGAAATAAGAGGAAGAATTAAATAAAGGCAGTAATTGGGCAAGAAAAACAGACAATTCTTTAGCCGCAGCCCGTGTATCGGCTGCTGTTTTACCTGTTTCTAATTTGCGAATTAAAGGCACCCATTCTCGGTCGAAACGATAAATGATTAACCGCGCTTTTGCTCGCGCCACTGGGTACACCGGCATCAAAGGCGGATGGGGAAAACGCTCATCGAGATATTCCGTGATGATATTAGGCTCATACAACACTAACTCACGATCGACTAAGGTGGGAACACTGCCGTAAGGGTTAATTTCCAATAACTCTTCCGGCTTACCACGCGTTTCAATATTCACGACTTCGTAGGAAACGCCTTTCTCCGCTAACACAATGCGCACGCGGTGGCTCAGGATATCCAAAGCCCCGGAGTAAAGCGTCATAACAGACCGTTTATTTGCGACTATTGCCATGTGCTACCTTTCTCTTCTCGTGGCTGGGGGACTAGGATTCGAACCTAGGTTAGCGGAGTCAGAGTCCGCGGTCCTACCGCTAGACGATCCCCCAAATAGGTATAAACAATACGAATTATCGCTTAGAGTATTGTGTGCCTTTACGAGCCTTATGTCGGCCCACTTTCTTACGCTCAACTTCACGGGAGTCGCGCGTTAAGTAACCTGCTATGCGTAATGCTTGCTTGAGCGATTCATCCGCGTCCACTAAGGCTCGGGAAACACCCAGCCGGATCGCGCCTGCTTGGCCACTAATACCACCGCCTTTTACAGTAGCCACCACATCAAAATTGGCTTGTTGATTCGTCACTCCAAACGGTTGGCGTACAATCATACACGCTGTTTCACGGCCAAAAAATTCTTCTGGACTGCGGCCATTAATGACAATATTGCCCTGGCCTTTTGTTAAAAACACGCGGGCAGTCGACGTTTTACGACGTCCGGTACCATAAAATTGCTTAGCTGTCATGTTGTTATCCTACTCTGCTTTTTCTTTATCAAGATTCATTTCAATCGGCTGTTGCGCGATATGAGGATGCTCAGCACCGGGGTAAACTTTTAATTTACTCAGCATCGCACGGCCTAATGGATTCTTTGGCAACATGCCTTTGATCGCCTTTTCAATGATCCGAGTGGGATCTTTTGCGTGTACTTCAGCAAATGTTGCTTCTTTTAAGCCACCTGGGTAACCGGAATGGCGACGATAGAGTTTTTCTTCTCGCTTATTGCCTGTCACTTTTATTTGAGCGGCATTTGTTACTATAACATAATCGCCTGCATCAGCGTGCGGCGTATATTCTGGTTTATGCTTGCCGCGCAATACTTTTGCGATTTGGCTGGCTAACCGGCCAAGTACTTTGTCAGTTGCATCAACAAGATACCACTTATGTTCTGTGTTTTCTTCGGTAGCAAAATACGTTTTCATCGTTAGTCCTATTGGAAGTCCAAAATAACCCACTTAAAGCGCGAGAATTGTATAGGAACCTGTAAAGACACGCAAGGGGTCCGTTCATTACTCTGATAAAAAACACTCGCAAAATTCTATAAAAATGTTATTTTATTTAATGTCTTTCTACTTAACTTAGTGAGGAATTGATATGGCAGTGAAGAAATACAAAATGAAAAGGAAGTCTGGTAATGGGAAAACGGCTGCTTCTAAAGCAACCACGAAGAAAGCAGCACCCGCTAAACTCCCCGTTATTAAAGAACCTTTGTCCAAGAGCGGCGTGATTAAAACCATCACTGACGTCACTTGTCTTAACAAAAAAGATGTCGTTGCCGTGATGGAATGTCTGACTCAGGTGATCGAGAAGCACGTTAAATCTGGCGGCCCAGGCACGTTTGTCATGCCAGGCATGATGAAGATTACCGTGGTGAAAAAACCAGCTCGCCCAGCACGTAAGGGTATCAACCCATTCACGGGCGAAGAGATCATGATCAAGGCGAAACCAGCTCGCAAAGCGATCAAGATCAAGGCTCTCAAGAAATTGAAAGAAATGGTTATCTAAGCAGTTCAGTGCTCATCCCAAAAAATCCCCTCTTTCTACGCAGAAATGAGGGGATTTTTTCGTTTTTAGACTTTATCTTCTTCGCCAAATTCTTCTTTTACTACACCGACTAATTGCTCTGCTAACATCCGTACGCGCTGTTCATCTTCTCCTTCCACCATGACGCGAATGAGAGGTTCGGTGCCCGAGCGGCGTAACAGCACACGGCCTTGTTGGCCTAAGGTATATTCAGCGTCTTGGACGGCTTGTTGGATACGCGGGTTGTCGAGGGAATAGTCTTGTTTGTTGACTCTGACATTCAGTAATACTTGCGGATAGCGCGTTAAGCCTGTTTGCACCTCGGCTAAGGATTTGGCTTCATGGCGCATGGCGGCTAGCACTTGTAAGGCGGTGATAATGCCATCGCCAGTGGTAGTCATTTCCCTGCAAACGATATGGCCTGATGGTTCACCCCCTAACGACCAGTGGCGTTTATTAAGTTCACTGATAATGTAGCGGTCCCCCACCGGGACGCGTACAAATTCGATGCCAAGCTGTTTAAGGGCTTGTTCAAAGCCAAAATTAGCCATCACGGTGCCTACCACACCGCCTTTGAACGTGCCCAGCATTAACTTATGCCGGATGATAATATAGAGCAAATCATCGCCATCCAGAATATTACCTCGATGATCAATCATGACGACACGATCCCCATCGCCATCGAGCGCAATGCCCAGATCCGCTTTGTGTTCAAGCACTTGCTGGCGTAACCATTCTGGATGCGTGGCACCGCAATTGAGATTGATATTTAAGCCATTCGGTTCCACGCCAATTTCAATGACTTCAGCACCTAGCTCACGAAACACGTTAGGCGCAACGTGATAAGCAGCGCCATGAGCACAATCAACGACGATTTTTAAGCCATTTAAGATGATGTCGGAGGAAACCGTACTTTTACAAAATTCAATATACCGACCTGGCGCATCCACCACGCGAATCGCCTTGCCTAAAGCGGCTGAATCCACTGTCGTCATCGGCTGCTCGAGTTGCTCTTCGATCGCTAATTCGATGGGGTCGGGCAGCTTAGTGCCTTGGGAAGAGAAGAATTTGATGCCATTGTCATAATAAGGGTTATGCGAGGCGCTAATCACGATCCCTGCCTGAGCACGCAAGGTACGTGTCAGGTAAGCAATGGCAGGCGTAGGCATCGGGCCCAGCAAATGCGTATCAATGCCAGCCGCTGACAGACCAGACTCGAGCACAGACTCAAACATATAGCCCGAAATACGCGTATCCTTGCCGATTAAGACCTTGCCCGTCCCTTGCCGGGCCAATACCTTACCGACCGCCCAACCCAGCTTTAAAACGAATTCTGGCGTAATAGGCCAAACCCCTACTCGGCCACGGATACCGTCTGTTCCAAAGTAACGACGTGGTGTGTGTGAGGGATGCGTCATATTAACTGGTGCTTGTACTGGTACTATCGGCGGGCACGGTGCCTTCATGATCCCCATCCAACTTAAAGGTGTCTTCTACTTTTTCTTCTGGCTTAGCTTTGGGCTTTCCCGAATCTTTTGGCGTATTACGCCAGCTCTTCGGCTCGCGCACCGACTTACCCGCCATTACGTCTTGAATCTGTTCGATGTCAATGGTCTCGTATTTCACCAGCGCTTCCGCCATCGCGTGTAATTTGTCGATATTCTCTCGCAAGATGCGTTCTGCACGCTGGTAATTTCGTTCCACCAGATCACGCACTTCAGCATCAATCACACTGGACGTGGCTTCAGAGATTTCTTTATGCCGCGTAATCGCATGGCCGAGGAAGACTTCTTCATCATTACCGCCCACGGTTAACGGTCCTACTTTTTCTGATAAACCCCACTTGGTCACCATGTTACGCGCGATTTCGGTCGCTTTTTGGATATCATTTGATGCACCGGTCGTCACTTTGCTATCACCAAAAATGATTTCTTCTGCTAAACGACCGCCAAACAGGCTGGAAATTTTGCTTTCGAGATACTCACGCGTGTAATTATAGCGATCCCCTTCGGGTAGAAACATGGTGACCCCTAAGGCACGGCCACGCGGAATAATCGTGACTTTATGCACGGGATCATGCTGTGGCACGATGAGGCCAACGATGGCATGTCCCGCTTCATGATAAGCCGTTAAACGTTTCTCTTCTTCTGACATGACGATAGAACGGCGCTCTGCCCCCATGATGACTTTATCTTTAGCCTTCTCGAAGTCTTCCATATCCACGACGCGTTTGTTCGCGCGGGCAGCAAATAAGGCAGCTTCATTGACAATATTAGCCAAATCCGCGCCAGAAAAGCCGGGCGTACTGCGTGCAATCACCCCGACGTTGACATCATCGGATAAAGGCACTTTACGGCTATGGACTTTGAGTATTTGTTCACGCCCTTTCACATCCGGCAGACCCACCACCACTTGACGGTCAAACCGACCAGGACGTAATAAGGCAGGATCTAAGACATCGGGCCTGTTAGTCGCGGCGACGACAATGACGCCTTCGTTGCCTTGGAAACCATCCATTTCCACCAGTAATTGATTCAATGTTTGCTCACGTTCATCATGACCGCCACCCAGACCCGCGCCACGATGACGCCCGACGGCATCAATTTCGTCGATAAAGATAATGCAAGGCGCTTGTTTTTTCGCTTGTTCAAACATATCGCGTACACGCGAAGCGCCGACACCGACAAACATTTCGACAAAATCAGAACCTGAAATGGTAAAGAAAGGCACTTTTGCTTCACCTGCCACCGCACGTGCCAACAAGGTTTTACCTGTCCCTGGCGGACCCACTAGTAAAACACCACGCGGAATTTTGCCACCTAAGCGTTGGAATTTGCCCGGATCACGTAAGAAATCGACTAATTCTTTTACTTCTTCTTTCGCTTCCTCACAACCTGCGACATCCGAAAAAGTCACTTTCACTTGATCGGAACTCATTAAACGCGCACGACTACGGCCAAATGAAAAAGCCCCCCCTTTGCCACCGCCAGCTTGTTGTCGGATGAAATAAATCCAGATCGCAAAGATGATAATCCACGGCAATAAGCTGAGAAGATGAACTAATAAGCCTGGTTGTTCAGGCGGCTGGCCTTTGACGATGACCCCTTTATCTAGCATGGCTTGCAACAACGTAGGGTCTTGCCGCATCGGTAAATAAGCACTAAACGTTTTATTATTTTGGAAAGTACCATTGATGTTTTGATCGGTAATGGTAACCGATCGCACATTACCTTGTTTGACATCATTCACCAATGCCGAATAGCTAATATGCTCTTCAGCTTCGCGTTTGGGGCCAAAATTATTGAATACGGAGATGAGGATGATTCCAATAACCATCCATAACAATATCGTCTTAATTGCATCATTCACGTTGGTTGACCTCTATGGGGTTATAAATTAATCATACCTAATCTCATAGCGAGAAACTAGAAAATGTGACATCACTCTCGCCTCCTTCTTTTAGGATTACCGCTAAAGCAGTTTATTTTTTCAATATTCTCGCTAAAACATATATTTCCCGCGATCGGCCACGAGAAGCTTTCGGTTTACGAACCGCTACGGTTTTAAAATGCCGTTTTATACTGGCTAATAAAGCATCAAACCCTTCGCCCTGAAAGAGTTTGATAAGAAAACCACCTTCAGACGATAAAACACGCAGGGCAAAATCAAAGGCTAATTCCGCTAAATACATCGCGCTGGGGATGTCCACACTTTCCTGACCACTCATGTTAGGTGCCATATCTGAAATCACCCAATCAACCGTGCTCACACGTGCTAACAGGGCATTTAATATAGCTTCATCGGAAAAATCACCCTGGATAAAATCAACCCCTTCAATGGGCTCCATCGGCAACAAATCTAATGCAATCACGTGCCCTTTTGGTTGGACTAATTTGACAACTAACTGAGACCAACCGCCGGGAGCAGCGCCTAAATCAATCACCGTCATGCCAGGCTTAAATAAGCGGTCGCGCTCTTGGATTTCTAACAACTTATAAACCGCTCGAGAGCGATAACCCGCTTGCTGCGCTTGCTTGACGTAGGGATCAGAAAAATGTTCTTTCAGCCACCGACGGCTGCTTTTGCTAGCCATTAAATGTATGCGACCTCAACGATTTCATACATAATCACCCCTTCCGGTGTATTGACTTCCACACTGTCGCCTTCGTACTTGCCAACCAAAGCGCGTGCGACGGGTGATGTCACGGAAATTTTTTGATTATTAATATCCGCTTCATCTTCGCCCACAATTTGATAGCGAAGTGTCGTGCCATTGCCATTGTTTAAGGTAATCGTCGCACCAAAAATCACCCGGCCCGTATTTTCTAACTGGGTCACGTCAATCACTTGGCACATCGATAACTTTCCTTCAATTTCAAGAATACGACCTTCCGTAAAACTCTGTTGTTCGCGGGCAGCGTGATATTCGGCGTTTTCTTTCAAATCACCGTGTGCTTTCGCTTCTGCAATTGCGGCAATAATGCGTGGTCTTTCTTCGTGTTTTAAACGATGTAATTCTGCACGCAGTTTTTCTGCGCCCTGTACTGTCATCGGTACTTTTTGCATCCCAATTACCTCTCTTCAAAAAATTTTTTCACTTTGTCAAACCATGAATTTGACTTAGGGCTATGCTTGTTATTTGCTGACATCGTTTTTTCAAACTGCTGCAATAACTCTTTTTGCTTAGCGGTTAAATTCACTGGCGTTTCTACTTGGACCTTACACATCAAATCACCGACATCACCCCCCCGTAAGGAAGGAACGCCCATGTTTTTGATGCGAAATACTTTGCCCGTCTGAGTTTCCGCGGGAATTTTCAATTTCACTCGCCCGTTTAAGGCCGGCACTTCGATTTCGCCGCCTAAAGCTGCCATCACAAAACTGACTGGCACTTCACAATATAAGTTTTTACCATCACGCTCAAAAAGGGCATGGGGTTGGACTTGTACTTGAATGTATAAATCTCCCGCCATCGCACCCGCTTCACCCGCCTCGCCTTCGTTACTCAGACGGATGCGGTCACCGGTATCCACGCCGGGGGGTATTTTAACCGAAAGTTTCTTTTCTTGCTTGCGTCTACCACGGCCATGACAGCTGAGGCAGGGATCGTTAATGACGCGGCCCTTACCATAGCAGGTAGGGCAAGTCTGTTGTACGGTGAAAAAACCATGCTGCATGCGGATTTGGCCGTAACCGCTACAGTCTGAACACGTGACAGGCGCTGCCCCTTTGCGTGCGCCACTGCCGTTACATTCACTGCAAGCAACGAGGGTTGGAATCGTCAATTCGGCTGTTTTGCCAAAGACAGCTTCTTCGAGAGTAATATCTAGCGAATAATGCAAATCGCTACCACGCTGAGCAGCGCTAGCTCCCCCTCGGCCACCGAAGATATCACCGAAAATATCGCCAAACACATCGCTAAAGTTCATGCCACCCGCGCCGCTGGTCCCAAAACCACCCATTCCCTCCATCGCGGCATGACCAAATTGATCATACGCGGCGCGGCGTTGGCTGCTGGAAAGCACTTCATAGGCTTCTTTAATCAGCTTAAACTGTTCCTCCGCTGCTTTATCATTAGCATTGCGGTCAGGATGATGCTTCATCGCTAAGCGACGATACGCCTTTTTAATCTCTTCTTCGCTCGCGTTTCGTGAAACACCGAGAACTTCATAATAATCGCGCTTTGACATAGCTTTTCCCGCTAACCTCAAAAATAAGCGAATCCCCTCTTCTGTGGATCAGAAAAGGGGATTGTTTTTTACGCTATTTTACTTTTGTTTACCGTCATCTTCTTTGACTTCTTCAAACTCCGCATCCACCACATTTTCACCTTTCTTCTCAGCGGTTTGCTCTTGCGTGCCTGATGCGGTTGCGCCTGGTTGAGCGCCGCCTTGGGCATACAAACGTTCCGCCATTTTTGCAGAAGCATCGGTTAATGCTTTGGTTTTTGCATCGATGTCGTCTTTATTATCCGACTTGATCGCTTCTTTTAACGCTTCAATCGCACGCTCAATGGCTTGACGCTCATCGGCG